>NTKQ01000029.1 GCA_002457075.1 Cryomorphaceae bacterium MED-G11 | reverse complement strand
CTTATTTTACCTTCAACATAGACTTTGTCTCCTTTAGATAAGTATTTTTCACAGATTTCAGCAGCTTTATTTCTTAAAACAATATTATGCCAATCTGTATTAGTTACTTTTTCATTCGTTGTCTTGTTTGTATATGACTCATTTGTGGCAAGAGGAAATCTTGCAAGACAGCCACCATTATCAAAATGTTTAATTTTTACATCATCCCCTAGATGACCAATTAACATAACCTTGTTTAGTGTTCCACTCATAATTATATATAGCTAATATACAAAAATAGAGTACCTAGATTAATAACTTATTAATAAAGTTAGTTATTGGTACAGGAAAGTTATACTTGTTGAGTTTTGATAAATGAATACCTTGACTTATATCTTGACTAATACTAAAATGATGGAATGTTATATATAGTATCTGATGCGAGAGTATATGTTTTATTTTTTCTTTCTTATACATTTCTTCATTTATTACTATAGATTTTGATTTTATGAATTTTTTAAATTCAGGAAATGATGTTATGTTTTTTATATCTCTTTTACTTTCGATAAGAGGAAACTCATTTAGCTTATACCAAATATCTTTATTTGATCTTTTATTAACCATTGTATAATTCTTATTGTCAATAAAAATGATATAATTAAAAAACCTTTCTTTTGATTTTTTCTTTTTGGATTTAACAGGTATTTTCTCAACTTCATTGCTATTGAAAGCAACACATTTTGAGCTAAAGGCACATGATTCACAATCTGGAAAAGGAGTACATACAAGCGCTCCAAACTCCATCATAGCCTGATTAAAGTCTCCTGGATTATTTGTTTTATTAATTAATTTCTGACCAATTTCTTTAATTTTTCTTTGAGATTTTAATGAGTCGATTGGTGTTTTAAGTCCATAATATCGGGAAAGTAATCTTAAAACATTCCCATCAACAACTGGATTAAATTCATTAAAGCAAATAGATGATATTGCGCTTGCAGTATAGTCCCCAACCCCCTTCAGCTTAATTATCTCATTATATGTTTTTGGAAATTTTCCATCCAAATTACTAGCTATATATTGAGAAGATTTATGAAGGTTTATCGCTCTGTTGTAGTATCCTAGCCCCTTCCATACATTTAGGACTTCAGATTCTTTCGAAGATGCTAGACTTTGAATATTTGGAAATTTTTCTAAAAACTCATTGTAGTATTTTGTGCCTTGAACTACTCTTGTTTGTTGAAGTATTACCTCTGAAATCCAAACGCTATATGGATCATTATTTTTTCTCCATGGTAAATCTCTTTTATTGTTTTTATACCATTTAACTAATTGATTTTCAAATGACATTTAGCAGTTTTTCATAGGGTTAATTATATATTACTAAATCACTAATTTAAAATATAAATTTATATATTTGCTAGCCTTAAAAGCTAATTGTATAACCAATATAACAGAAAATGACAAAGGCAGATATTGTAAAAAATATATCAGATCAAACTGGAGTGGATAAAACTGATGTTCAGATGATCGCTGAAAAGTTTATGGAGGAAATTAAGAGTTCTCTCCAAAAGAATAATAATGTTTACTTAAGAGGTTTTGGCAGTTTTATAATAAAAACAAGAGCAGAAAAAACAGGTAGAAATATTTCAAAAAATACAGCTGTAATAATTCCTGCTCATAATATACCTGCATTTAAACCTTCAAAAACTTTTGTAAAATCTGTAAAACAAAATGTGCCAGTTGGCTAATTTTAAAATTAGATAGATATGCCTAGCGGTAAAAAAAGAAAAAGACATAAGGTTGCTACTCACAAGAGAAAAAAAAGAGCGAGAGCAAACCGACATAAGAAGAAATAGTGTTCGGGATTACACTTTAAACATCCCAAGTTCTTTGAAATAACGTATAACGAAAGTTATATTATTATTGAATAATGTTTAACCTTTCTACTTTTAAGTAGAAATAATACTAAAAACAGTGAAAAAAGAATTGATTATAAGATCAAATTCAAATGCTGTTGATTTTGCAATGCTTAGCGAAGGAAGACTTGTTGAGCTTGATAAAGAAGTAGGTAAAAACAAATTTTCTGTAGGTGACATTTTTGTTGCAAAAGTTAGAAAAACCATACCTGGATTAAACGCATCATTCGTTAATGTAGGTCACGAAAAAGATGGTTTTCTACATTATCATGACTTAGGACCTAAATTATTATCATTATCTAAATTTGTAGATCAAATTGATACTAAAAAAGTAAAATCTTTTTCATTTAGTAAATTTAGTTTTGAAAAAGATATACCAAAAAATGGTCTTATTAAAGATTGTCTTAGAGCAAAACAGACAACTTTAGTACAAATTATAAAAGAACCTATATCAACTAAAGGGCCCAGATTAAGTTCTGAAATCTCTTTAGCAGGTAGATTTATGGTTTTGATTCCCTTTTCCGAGAGAATCTCTATTTCACAAAAAATTAAAAGTCAAGATGAGAAAAAAAGACTAAAAAACTTAGTCAAAAATATTAAACCAAAAGGTTTTGGTGTAATAATTCGAACTGTAGCAAATAACAAATCAGTAAATGAGCTAGAAGGTGATCTAAAAGATTTAATTCTTAGATGGAAAAGACTCTGCATTAACTTAAGTAAATCAGATTCTTATCCAACAAAAATCTTAGGTGAGATAAATAGAACGACATCAAAGTTAAGAGATGTATTTGATGATTCGTTTTCAAACATTTATCTAGATGACCCCAACTTACATAGTGAAATTAAAGACTATATAAAACTCATAGCTCCTGAAAAATCATCTATTGTTAAACTCTATAAAGGTGTAACTCCAATTTTTGAAAAATATGGAATTGAGAGACAAATTAAATCTTCATTTGGAAGAACTGTCTCTATGCAAAAAGGAGCATATCTAATAATTGAACATACAGAAGCTCTTCATGTTATTGATGTAAATAGCGGAAACAGATCAAATAAAGCTAAAACTCAAGAAGAGACTGCCATGGAAGTAAACTTAATTGCTTCAGCTGAAATAGCTAGACAATTAAGACTAAGAGATATGGGAGGAATTATTGTTATAGACTTTATAGACCAAACTAAAAGAGAAAACAGAAAAAAATTGTTTGATCATTTTTGTCAGGAAATGGCAAAAGATAGAACAAAACATAAAATTCTTCCACCTAGCAAATTTGGATTGATTCAAATTACCAGGCAAAGAGTAAGGCCTGAAATGAATATCAAAACTAAAGAAGCTAACCCTAATAAAGAATTAGAAGTGGAAGCACCTATTTTATTAGTAGACAAAATCAATACAGAACTTAACAGAATTGTTAAGAATTCGCGTTACAAAAAAGGATCAATATATATTCATGTTCATCCATTTGTAGCAGCGTATATAGATAAAGGTTTATTTTCATTGAAAAATAAATGGAGTTTTAATTACAAAAGGATAATTAAAGTTATTCCTAGAGACTCTTATTTATATCTTCAATATAATTTAACAGATAATAAATCAAAAATTTTAAGATAAAAGTTACTAAAACCGTTTAGATATTCTGAACGGTTTTTTTTATATTATAAAATGGAATCTTCAGTAAAAAAGAAAATTGAACATTATTGTGCTTACCAAGAAAGATGTCATCTAGAAGTAACAAATAAACTTAATAAGCTTGGTGTCTTTGGAGATGAACTTGACGAATATGTATGTTATTTGATTGATGAAAATTTTTTATCTGAAACTAGATTTTCAGAAGCATATGTAAGAGGCAAGTTTAATAACAATAACTGGGGTAAAGTTAAGATTTCAAGAGAGCTTAAATTAAGAAATATTTCAGACTGGAATATAAGTAATGCGTTAAGTCAAATAAATAGTGAAGATTATAATAATAAGCTAAGAAAGCTTTGTTTAAAACTAGTTGAACTTAATGATAAGTCAGAATTTGAATTAAAGAATAAAGTAGTTAAAAATCTTTCTTATAAGGGTTGGGAAGTTGATTTAGTAATAAAGACACTTAATCAACTAATAAAGTAACCTTATTATTATTCATCTCAACCGTTCCTGACTCAATGTCAAGCACAGTCTCCTTTTCATTAAACTTAAACTTATCTTTAGCACTATCTTCAATCAATAACTTACCAATGATTTTTACCTTTCCTTTTGTAAGAGTAGATACTATTGGGGCATGGTTATTTAGTACTTGAAAATCGCCATGTGAACCAGGAAAAAGAACTGATTCGACGTCTCCTTTATATAAGGTTTGCTCGGGCGTAATTATTTCTAGATACATTATTATTTAATTTCAGCTAACATTTTCTCTCCAGCCTCTATCGCTTCTTCAACTGTACCTTTAAGGTTAAATGCAGCTTCAGGGATATGGTCAAGCTCACCATCCATTATCATATTAAATCCTTTGATAGTTTCTTTGATATCAACAAGTACTCCTGGGATACCAGTAAATTGTTCAGCAACATGAAAAGGTTGAGAGAGGAATCTTTGAACCCTTCTAGCCCTTGCAACTGCTAACTTATCATCCTCTGAAAGTTCTTCCATACCAAGAATAGCAATAATATCTTGTAGCTCTTTATATTTCTGAAGTAGCTCTTTAACTCTTTGAGCACAATTATAATGATCATCACCTAAGATTTCTGGAGTCAAAATTCTTGATGTTGAATCAAGAGGATCAACAGCAGGATATATTCCAAGCTCAGAAATTTTTCTTGATAAAACCGTAGTAGCATCAAGGTGAGCAAAAGTTGTAGCTGGCGCAGGATCCGTTAAATCATCTGCTGGAACATAGACAGCTTGTACAGATGTAATTGAACCATTTTTTGTTGACGTTATTCTTTCTTGCATTGTACCCATCTCGGTTGCTAATGTAGGCTGATATCCTACTGCAGAAGGCATTCTTCCCAATAGGGCTGAAACTTCAGAACCAGCTTGAGTAAACCTGAAAATATTATCTACAAAAAACAACACATCTTTTCCTTGTCCATCTGCACCACCATCTCTGAAATATTCTGCTATCGTTAGGCCTGAAAGTGCAACTCTTGCTCTCGCTCCTGGAGGTTCATTCATTTGACCAAATACAAATGTTGCTTTTGATTTTAGCAATGCCTTTTTATCTACTTTACTTAAATCCCACTCACCTGCTTCCATTGATTTTTTGAATTCTTCACCATAATTTATAATTCCAGATTCAATCATCTCTCTAAGTAAATCATTACCCTCTCTTGTTCTTTCTCCAACTCCTGCAAATACGGATAACCCTCCGTGACCTTTTGCAATATTATTAATTAGTTCTTGAATTAGAACAGTTTTTCCAACTCCTGCTCCTCCAAACAATCCAATCTTACCACCTTTAGCATATGGCTCGATAAGATCAATAACTTTAATTCCTGTAAATAAAACTTCCGTTGAAGTAGATAACTGATCAAAAGCTGGTGCATCTCTATGGATTGACATACCATCACTTTCTGTTTTTGGTAATACTTCAAGGCCATCTATTGGATCTCCAACTACGTTAAATAGTCTTCCATACACATCATTACCAATTGGCATTTGAATTGGATTCCCTGTTGCATTAACTTCAGTTCCTCTGCTTAAACCATCCGTAGAGTCCATTGAAATTGTTCTAACTACATTTTCACCGATATGAGATTGCACCTCCAGAACAAGTATTGTCCCATCCTCTTTTTTTATTTCCAATGAATCGTAAATATTGGGAAGAGTGCCCTCCTTAGATGAAAATTCAACATCAACAACTGCTCCAATTACTTTTGAAACTTTACCTATATTTTTTGACATTTTTTAAGTTTATAAAATTAAAGTGCAAATATATGTTCTTGGATTAAAAATTAAAAGTTAATAGCCCTTCAATTTTGATAAATTATTAAGATAAAAATTATAATCACCTAAAAGCTTGTTAATTGTTCTAGCTCTCTTTAATAAAATAGAATATATTAGACGATAATTTATTATTTATGCCATCAAAATATATTGATCTTTCGACAGTTAAGTTTTTTATGAACAACGTTCAAGAATTAGAAACCGTCCTGGAAAAGGAAAGGTTTGTTGATCACAATCTTGAATCTATAAATCTTTATGTTGACTCTGTTAAACAGTTTGCAGATAGAGAATTATTTCCATATTTAAAAGAAATGGATGAAAATCCTGCTCATTATAAAGATGGCACAATTCATGTTCACCAACAAGTTGAAAAAATGATGAAGGAGGGTGGTTCTATGGGCTTAATTGCTGCACCTTTTAATTATGAAGATGGGGGTTTACAGCTACCCTTGCTTGCTCATACCGCTGCTAACTATATTTTAGATGCTGCCAACAACCATCTGCCTGGCTATTCTGGTCTTACTTCAGGAGCTGCCGAGTTAATTGTAGAATTTGCTAGCAAAGATCTTAAAGAAAAATATACACCTAAAATGCTTACTGGTGAATGGGGTGGGACTATGTGTTTAACTGAACCACAAGCAGGAAGCTCATTGTCAGATATAGTGACGAAAGCAACTCCGATTAATGATGGTAAGTATAAAATTAGTGGTCAAAAAATATTCATATCCGGAGGGGATCATCAGTATGCTGATAATATAGTTCATTTGTTATTAGCTAGAATAGAAGGAGCTCCAGCTGGAACAAAAGGGATTTCATTATTTGTAGTACCAAAAATGAGGTTACAGGAGAATGGCGAGCTTTTATTTAATGATGTTACTACTGTAGCTGATTTTGAAAAAATGGGTCAAAAAGGATATTGTACTACTCATCTTAGTTTTGGAGATAAAGATGATTGTCAAGGTTATCTAGTAGGTGAGGAAAACAATGGTCTAAATTATATGTTTCTAATGATGAATGGTGCACGTATAGCGGTTGGTCGTGGAGCATCAGCTATTGCTTGTGGTGCATATTACGCTTCACTGGAATATGCCAACGAACGTCCCCAGGGTCGAAAACTTTCATCAGATGGAACAAAGAATTTAAAAGATAAACAAAGCTTAATTATTGAACATCCTGATGTAAGGCGAATGCTTCTTCTGCAAAAGTCAATGGTTGAGGGGTCTATGAACTTGATATTTAAAGCTGCAAAGTATTATGACCTACAACATAACAGCACTGATGATAAAGAAAAACATAAGTATCATACTCTACTTGAGATGATAATTCCTGTCGTTAAAACTTATCCTTCAGAGGCTGGTATTTATTCTATCAATAATGGCCTTCAAGTTCTTGGAGGTTACGGTTTTTGTTCAGATTTTATTCTTCAACAATATTATCGTGATATAAGAATATCTTCAATATATGAAGGTACTACAGGAATCCAATCACAAGATCTACTTGGTAGAAAAATGATGTTAAATAACGGTGAGGGTGCTAAACTATTATTAGAAGAAATTAAAAAGACAATTGAAAAGGCAAATCAAGATGATGAATTAAAAGAGTGGGCCTCCTCTTTGAATGATCAGCTAGAAGAAAGTCAAAAAATATTATTTCATCTTATGCCATTTGCAATAAAAGGAGATTATGAAAGGTTTTTAGCTGATGCATCAATTTTTATGGAATTCTTCAGTCTAATCCTTGTTGGTTGGTCTTGGCTAGAAATTGGTGTGGCTACTAAGCATGCTTTATTAACTAACAATAGTACTTTAGATTCAGGATTCTATCAAGGTAAGTTAGATGCTTTAGAATATTTTTATGTTTATGAGCTGCCTAAAACAAAAGGTCTTGCAGAAATTCTTCTTCATCCTTCTTCAGTTACCATAAAAAAGAAAGATAAAGTGATTAATTAAAATTCAATTTTTTGTTTCTCTATTGATATTTTTGCCATTCTTGCATATGCTTGAACAACATAATTTAGATGTTTAAATCTTGGATCCTTGGTTAATCCCTTTTCGTATCTAAAATATATCTGCTGAACAATAACAGCTATTTTAAAAAGCCCAAAAACAAAATAAAAAACAATATTTTTAATCTCATCTCCAAACTTTTTGGAATACATTTCTAAAATTTCACCTCTCTTTGGATTGTTCTCTTCAGAGGTAATATTCAGATTTATTTCTCTCATATAATCAGGATCATCTTTGTTTATCCAATATGCAAGTGTGGTACCTAAATCCATGAAAGGATCTCCTGTAGTACACATTTCCCAGTCGAGAACAGACTTTACGGATAGGGTTTTTGAATCAAGAACTAAATTGTCATATTTAAAATCATTATGAATTAGTGAAACATAAGGTGATTCTGAAATATTACTGTTTAACCAGTTAATTACAAAATTTATTTCTGGAATATCGTTGGTTTTTG
This sequence comes from Cryomorphaceae bacterium MED-G11, assembly GCA_002457075.1. Lineage (GTDB taxonomy): Bacteria > Bacteroidota > Bacteroidia > Flavobacteriales > Flavobacteriaceae > Marisimplicoccus. The sequence goes on along the minus strand of NTKQ01000029.1, from coordinate 2,372 downwards.
AATTCTGATATCTCTTTGTCCATCCCTTAACTTGACGATCACAATATCCATTTGGCCTACCAAATTCGCTGAGACCTATTTTTTCAATTTCTAATTTATGAAGTTCAATTAATGTGTCGACAAACTCAGATGCAATAAAATCATATTGTGTTTTTTTTGTTAGTATTTTTTTAAAATTATTACTCCTTAATACTATTCCTCTAATTCTTTCCATTATATAAAAATCAGATCCTATGATATTGATGTCATAACAGTAATGAAGTGGTATAGGTGATTTTTTATAATTGTTTTTAAGAGCAGATAAGACCTTATATTCTCTGCTCATGTCATGACCTGACTTAACTTTTGATCCAATAGGGGGTTTTCTGAGTATATATTCTTTTTGATTAGATTTAATTAAATACGTCAGGTTAGAAAAGCCAGATGGAAATTGAAGAATTTCAAAATCACTTTTACTTATGTCTAAAAAATTTGATAAATAATTAAAAAGTCCTGTATTATCAAGCTCTTCGTCTTCTCTTATTTTTGTTGGATTATCATTAAATGTTTCTGACATTTAGATTTGAATAATGAGATTTATTTTTTATATGATTTTAAAATAAGTCTAGCCAATCGACTTTTATGAACCTCATCTGCCCCATCATATATTCTTGCAGCTCTTTCATGTCTATAGTAAGATGATAAAATTATATCATCTGTAACACCCAATGCTCCATGGACCTGAATCGCATTATCAACAACTTTTTGAAGTACATTAGCACAATAAAATTTAATAATAGATATTTCTGATCTTGTTTTATATGTTCCCTGAGAATCAATTTTTTTCGCAGCGTCTTGCACCAGTAATCTTGCAGCATTTATCTCTGCTCTTGACTCTGCAATCCAGTTTTGAATAGTCTGTTTTTCTGACAACATTGTTCCTGGAGCTATTTCTCTTGAAACTGCTCTTTCGCACATTAAATTAAATGCTCTTTCACACATTCCAATCCATCTCATACAATGATGAATTCTTCCAGGCCCTAAACGTTTTTGTGCAATTGCAAAGCCTTCCCCTTCGGATCCCAAAACATTTGTGATTGGAACAGAAACATTATTAAATTTAATTTCTGCATGACTTTCCCATCCAGCTCCAGGATGCCCCATAATTGAAACATTTCTAACAAATTCAACCCCCTCCGTTTTCAATGGAACAATGATTTGACTGGCTTTTTTATGAACATCCTCTCCATCTGGATCAGTAACCACCATAACAATTGCAAAATATGCTCCGTCAAAACTTGAGGTGAACCATTTGTGTCCGTTTATAATATAGTTTCCATCTTCTTTTTTTGCAGTTGTCCCCATCCTTGTTGGGTTTGAGCCAGCGTAATTAGGCTCTGTCATTGCAAAACAACTTCTAATTTTGCCTTCTAAAAGTGGTTGAAGATATTTTTCCTTCTGTTCTTTAGTCCCAGTCTCAATTAAAACTTCCATGTTACCAGCATCAGGAGCTTGGCAATTAAATACATAAAATCCATAGGGACTTGCACCAAGTATTTCGCTAATCTCACCATGTTGTTCTAGTGTTAAACCTAAGCCTCCATATTCTTTAGAAACTTGAGGCAGCCAAAACCCCATCTCTTTAACCTTGTCTCTTAATTCGTTTAGTTTAGGTAATTTTTCACTCCACTCAGAATTAACAATCCATGGTTCAAGTGAGATCAACTCATCATTAATAAATGTTTTAATTTTTTGTTTTACTTCTTTAAAGTTCATTTTTAATACTTAAGTAAGTTTAGTTTTTTAGTTTGGAAGTGAATATATCAATGAAATTATCTCAGCTACACAAACAGGCTTTTCCTCTCCTTCAACTTCAAATATAATTTTTAATGTATATTTTGCCCCACCTGAAACCTCTTCAATATTTATTAGGGATACCGTCCCTCTAAATTTTGAATTCGCAGGAGTTGCGTTTGGAAATCTTACCTTTTCAAGTCCGTAGTTTACTGCTAATGCTATGTTATTAAGTTTTAGTGTTTGAAATACAACCTGAGATGCATAGGATAATACATGAAAACCATGTGCTATAGTTTTTTTATAAGGTGAATATTTTGCAGCTTTTTCTTGATCTATATGAATCCACTGTTTATCTTGAGTTAATTCTGCAAATGAATTTACTTTCTCCTGTGACATTTCAAACCACTCGGAGATACCAATTTCCTTTCCAAGGTATTTATTTAAATCTTCTAGATTTTCTATTTCTGTTGAATAAGCTTTTTCCATAATATAAATTAACTGATCATGTATCCCCCGTCTATATTAAATGTCTCTCCTGTTGTATAACTTGACGCTTCCGAAGCAAGATATACAGCCATCCCGGAAATTTCTTCTGG
>NTKQ01000028.1 GCA_002457075.1 Cryomorphaceae bacterium MED-G11 | reverse complement strand
TGCTTTGATTATTTTAATCCTTGTATTTCAATTTAATTCAATTTCTAAACCGCTTATAGTCCTAGCTTCAATTATCCTAAGTTTTACTGGCGTTTTTCTTGGAATAGTTATTTTTAATTTAACCTTTAGCATATTGATGACAATGCTTGGGATAATTTCTCTAACTGGAATAATAGTAAATAATGCAGTTGTTCTAATAGATTATACTCAATTACTATTTGATAGAAAAAAAATAGACTTAAAACTTTCAAAAGAGGACATAATAGATAAAAACATTGCATTAGATCTTGTTAAAACCGCTGGAAAAGCCAGACTAAAACCAGTTCTTTTAACAGCGATAACAACAATATTTGGATTAATACCACTGGCTATAGGATTGAATATTGATTTCTTTACTCTTTTTGCTGATTGGAATGCAAATATTTATATAGGTGGAGATAACGTTATCTTTTGGGGGCCACTTGCTTGGACGGTAATTTTTGGAATTACTTTTGCAACTTTCTTAACATTGATAATCGTTCCTTCTATGTATTACATAATACATTTAGGAAGAATCAAACTAAAAAATATCTAGTTATATTTACATTTTACTAAGATGAATAGAACTAATAATTGCGGCGAATTATCAAAAGCTAATTTAAATAAGGACGTCAGACTATCTGGATGGGTTAATAAAATCAGAGAGAAAGGTTTCATAATTTGGATTGATTTAAGAGACAGATATGGTATTACCCAATTAGTGTTTGATAAAGATAGATCTAGTGAGAAGGTTTTTTCTGAAGCTACAAACCTTGGCAGAGAATTTGTTATTGAGATTGAGGGCAAAGTAATTGAAAGAAAAAGTATTAATGAAAAAATTACTACTGGTGAAATAGAAATTCTTGTTTCAAGCCTTAAAGTCTTAAACAAGTCTTTAACTCCTCCCTTTACAATTGAAAACGAATCAGATGGCGGAGAGGAATTACGTATGAAATATAGATATCTTGATATCAGAAGAGAGCCTGTAAAAGAAAACTTGATTTTTAGACATCATCTATCACTTGAGGTGAGAAATTACCTTTCTAAAAATAATTTTATTGATGTTGAGACTCCATATTTAATTAAATCAACACCTGAAGGTGCAAGAGATTTCATAGTTCCTAGTAGACTTAGCCCAGATCATTATTATGCTTTACCTCAATCACCTCAGATTTTTAAACAATTATTAATGGTAGGTGGTATTGATAAATATTATCAAATTGTCAAGTGTTTTAGAGATGAAGATTTAAGGGCAGATAGACAACCAGAGTTTACACAAATAGATTGTGAAATGTCTTTTGTTAATCAAGAAGATATACTTAAACAATTTGAAGGCCTTATGTCAAATTTATTTTCAAAGTTTTTAAATAAAAACAATGTAAACTTTGAGAGAATGACCTACAATGAAGCTATAGAAAGCTATGGAATTGATAAGCCAGATCTTAGATATGGATTGAAGATTAATGAAATATCTGATGAGGTGAAAGGTAAAGGATTTCAAATTTTTGACAATAATGATTTCACAGCCTCTATAATAGTCGAGAATAAATCTGAAACAACAAGAAAGGAAATAGATAATTTAACTGAATGGGTTAAAAGACCTCAAATTGGAGGTACTGGACTTTTATGGATTAAGTATAATGCTGATTCATCTGTCAAATCATCTTTTGATAAATTTTTTAGTGAAAAAGATTTAAAACAGATCTTGAATAAAGTATCCTCTAAGCCAGGAGATATTATATTTATTATGTCGGGTGATAAAAAAAATACGCTAGAACAAATGGGTTCATTAAGAGTTGAGTTAGCTAAAAGGTTTGACCTGATTGATCAAAATAAAATGTGTCCACTTTGGGTAACTGATTTTCCTCTTTTTGAATGGGATGAAGATGAAAAAAGATTTTTTTCAATGCATCATCCTTTCACCTCTCCAAAACCGGAATTTCTTAATCAACTAGAATCAGACCCGGGAAAAGTTATTGCTAATGCATATGACTTAGTACTAAATGGTAATGAAATTGGTGGGGGATCAATCAGAATACATAGTTTCGACACTCAAATGAAGGTATTCGAATTACTTGGAATGAATAAAGAAGAGTATACTGATCAATTTGGGTTTTTAATTGAAGCTCTTAAATATGGAGCTCCTCCTCATGGTGGTATTGCCTTTGGTTTAGATAGACTTGCTGCAGTTTTACAAGGAAAAGATGTAATAAGAGACTTTATAGCATTTCCAAAGAATAATAGCGGTAAAGACCTTATGATTGATGCGCCATCAAAATTAAATAAAGAACAGTTGAAGGACCTTTCAAAATGATTAGCTTGAAACTTTTAGTCAAAATATTATCCTATCTAGTATTTATTGGTGTGTTTTTTGGGATTTTCTCAAAAGAACTTCTTGATGATAGAATAGGTGATATAATAATTGGCGTTTCTGTACTTTTTGGCACACTTGTTTTTATGCCTTTATTTTTAGCACATAGATGGAAGGGGAAAAAATTGAAAGACTACACGCTTAGTGATGAGAATTTAAAAAAAATGAGGGAAAATTCAGAAAAATATTAGCCTCTAATCTTTTTAAAAAATTTGTCTAAAAGTTCTCTAGATTCCTCTTCCATTATCCCTTTTATTATTTTGATTTTTCGATCTATTTCTAAATTATATGTAGAGAATCCTCTTTTTTTGTCAGAGGCGCCATAAACAATTGTATTGATTTTTGACCAGTAAATTGCTCCATGACACATTAAACAGGGTTCTAAAGTAGCATATAAGGTGCAGCCTTCAAGATTTTTACTATTTAAATAGTTTTGTGCAGAGGTAATAGCTATTAATTCAGCATGAGCTGTTGAATCATTTAGTAGTTCAACCATATTTGAAGATCTAGATATTATTTCATTTTCATTAACTATTACACATCCAACAGGCACCTCATTTTTATAGAATGCATATTTTGCTTCCTCTAATGCTTTCTTCATAAAATAAATATGATCTTTTTTCATATTGCTAAAATACAAAATAGGTACATTTCAAATACCGATTATATATCTTCGTATATTGAAATAAATTTTCTCATAAAAATTTAATGGAAGATTCTAAAAAGCTTTTTCTTCTTGATGCGTATGCTTTAATTTACAGGGGATACTATGCTTTTATAAAAAATCCTAGAATCAATTCAAAGGGGACAGATACCTCAGCAATATTAGGATTCATGAATTCATTATTGGAAATCATTCGTACTCAAAATCCTGATTATTTAGCTGTTGCATTTGACAAAGGAGGTTCTATTACCAGATCTAAAATGTTTACTGAATATAAAAGTAACAGAGATAAAACTCCTGAGCCAATCCTTGTAGCTATTCCATATATCAAAGATATTCTTAGTGCTATGAAAATTCCCATTCTAGAGAAAGAAGGTTATGAAGCAGATGATGTGATTGGAACTGTTGCAAAAGATGCTGAAAATAATAATTTCAAAGTATTTATGGTAACTCCAGACAAAGATTTTGCTCAATTAGTCTCTGATAATGTCTTTTTATGCAAACCTGCTAGAATGGGGAATAGTATGGAAATTTGGGGTGTTAACGAGGTTAAAGAGAAATTTGAAGTAGAGGATCCTGAACAAGTAATTGATTATTTAGGAATGATGGGGGATTCTGTTGATAATATACCTGGTTTACCGGGTGTTGGAGATAAGACTGCTAAGAAATTTTTAAAACAATATGGTAGTTTAGAAAATTTACTAAAAAATTCACATGAAATTACAGGAAAACTAGGGGAAAAAATTTCTAATAATAAAGATCTTGGTGTATTATCAAAAAAATTAGCTAGAATAATACTTGATGTCCCAATTGAATATAATCTTGATGATTTTGAATTATCAAAACCAGATGAGGTGGGTGTTTTTAAAATTTTTGACGAACTTGAATTCAGAAGAATAAAAGAAACTTTTTTTAAAATTTTTGGTGTTAAAACATCAGAAGATAATGACCCCTCACAAGAATATATTCAAGGTGATTTATTTACACAGAGTTTAGTAAATGAAAATAAATTAAATCTTACTAATACCAAGACCTTATATCAAAGAATTGAATCTAGTAATGAATTAAAATATTTTACAAAAAAATTACTTGAACAAAAAATTGTTGCTTTCGATACTGAAACTGAGGGTCTAAATTCATTAGAAACAGAAATTGTTGGAATTTCATTTTCCTGGAAAAGCAATAAAGGTTTTTATCTCCCAATTAAAAAAGATAAAGCTATTCAATTAGAATATTTCAATATTTTAAAACCTTTCTTCCAGAATAAAGAAATTATTAAAGTTGGACATAACCTTAAGTTTGATATTAAAGTTTTGTATAAATATGATATTGATGTAGTTGAACCATTATATGATACTATGGTTGCTCACTATCTAATAAATCCTGATATGAGACACAATCTTGACACTTTATCTGAATCATATCTTAATTATACTCCAATTTCTATAGAATCACTTATTGGTAAAAAAGGTAAGAATCAAAAATCCATGAGAGATATACCGATAGAAGAGGTAACGAATTATGCTTCAGAAGATGCTGACCTTTCATTTCAACTTAAACAAATTTTTGATGAAGGACTCAAATCAAATGGAGTAAAACAAATTTTTGATGACATTGAAATTCCTATGATAAAAGTTTTATCAGATATGGAGAAGGAGGGGATAAGCATAGATAGTAACTATTTAAACAAACTAGATATTGAGTTTGAAAAGGAGCTTAATACTTTAAAGAAAGAAATTTTCAATCAATCTGGTGAGGAGTTTAATCTTAACTCCCCAAAGCAACTTGGAAATATTTTATTTGATAAACTTAAACTTGTGTCAAAGCCTAAAAAAACTAAAACAGGTCAATATTCAACTTCAGAAGAAGTATTGTCTAGTTTAGCTAATAATCATGAGATTATTAGAAGTATTTTAGAGTGGAGATCTTTAGATAAGCTTCAAAACACATATGTTAGGTCACTACCTAATGAAGTAAGTGATAAAACAAATAAAATTCATACTAGGTTTAATCAAACTGTTACAACAACTGGTCGTTTAAGCAGTAACAATCCTAATCTTCAAAATATACCAATAAGAACAAAAAATGGTCAGAAAATAAGAAAAGCATTTATTCCTAGAAATAGTGAGTTTGAACTTATGGCTGCAGATTACTCACAAATTGAATTAAGGGTTATAGCATCAATTAGTAAAGATGAAAACATGATTGATGCGTTTATTAAAAATCAAGATATACATACCATGACTGCGTCAAAAATTTATAATGTAGACCCAGATGAGGTTACAAGAGAACAAAGAGGAAATGCTAAAACTGTTAATTTTGGGATTATTTATGGCGTATCTGCTTTTGGGCTTAGCCAACAAACAAATTTGACTAGATCAGAGTCTAAATTAATGATTGATAATTATTTTGAAAATTACCCTGGGTTAAAAACATACATGTCTAGCCAAATTGATTATGCTAGAAATAAGGGCTATGTTGAAACTATAATGGGAAGAAGAAGATATCTCCAAAATATTAATTCTCAAAATGGAATGTTAAGAAGTGGCGCTGAACGAAATGCTATAAATGCTCCTATTCAGGGAAGTGCTGCAGATATAATTAAGATAGCAATGATTAGAATACATAATGAATTCCAAAAACAAACATTAAAATCAAAAATGTTACTTCAAGTTCATGATGAACTCGTTTTTGATGTGCATAATTCAGAAAAAGAACTAGTTAAAAAAATTGTTAAAACTACAATGGAATCAGCAGTTAAGCTAGATGTGCCTCTAAGAATTGACTTAGAATTTGGAAAAAACTGGCTAGAAGCACATTAATTAAAAAAAAGTTTTTTTAAAAATTTTTATAATTGTACATTTGCACGCCTAGATTTAATCTATATGACTAAAACAAGTTATAAAACTATTTCAGCAAATAGTAAAACAGTAAATAAAGAGTGGGTTCTTGTTGATGCCGCTGAACTACCTCTTGGTAGAACTGCATCAATCATAGCAACACTTCTAAGAGGAAAACATAAGCCCAATTTTACACCCCATGTTGATTGTGGTGACAATGTTGTTGTTATAAATGCTGAAAAGGTTGAATTATCTGGTAACAAGTGGGACCAAAAGCAATATATTAGTCATACAGGATATCCTGGAGGTCAAAGAATTATAACTGCTGATAAACTCCATAATAAAAACAATATTAAACTTGTTGAGAAAGCAGTTAAGGGAATGCTTCCAAAAAATAAGTTAGGTGCTGAACTGTTTAGGAATTTAAAAGTTTTTCCTAGTTCAAAACATGACCATGAGGCACAACAACCAAAGCTAATTGATGTAAATAGTAAAATATAATGGAAGTAATTCATAAAATAGGAAGAAGAAAAAAATCTGTTGCCAGAGTTTACATGTCTGAAGGAAAAGGAAGTATTACAGTAAACAAAAAATCATTTGAAGACTTTTTTGATACTGCAACATTAAAATATAAAATCCAACAACCTTTTAATCTTACCGAAACTAAAGATAAATTTGATCTTATGGTAACTGTTAAAGGTGGTGGTGTCAATGGACAAGCTGAAGCAATAAGGCTAGCTATTTCAAGAGCTTTAGTTGAATTCAACGACGAATTTAAGCCTGCTTTGAAGTCTGAAGGTTTGATGACTAGAGACCCAAGAATGGTCGAAAGAAAGAAATTTGGACAGAAGAAAGCTAGAAAGAAATTCCAATTCTCAAAAAGATAAAATATGGCAAAGACTGACGTTAAAGAATTATTGGATGCTGGTGTACACTTTGGACACTTAACAAGAAAGTGGAATCCTAATATGGCACCATACATTTATATGGAAAGAAATGGAATCCATATAATTAATCTGTACAAAACTGCAGCTAAACTTGAGGAAACTGTCAATGCAATTAAAAAAATTGTTTTATCAGGCAGAAAAATTCTTTTTGTAGCTACGAAAAAACAAGCCAAAGATATAGTTGCTCAAAAAGCTGATTCTGTAAATATGCCATACATTACTGAAAGATGGCCAGGCGGAATGTTAACAAACTTTGTGACAATTAGAAAAGCCGTTAAAAAAATGAATGCTATTGACAGAATGAAGACAGATGGTACATTTGAAACTCTTTCTAAGAAAGAAAAACTCCAGGTTAGTAGACAAAGAGCTAAACTTGAAAAGAACCTTGGGTCTATCTCTGAGATGACAAGATTACCTGGAGCAATTTTTGTAGTTGATACTATGAATGAAAAAATCTCAGTTCAAGAAGCAAAAAAATTAAATATTCCAATATTTGCAATGGTTGATACAAACTGTGATCCTAATGAAGTTGATTTCTTAATTCCATCAAATGACGATGCTTCTAAATCGATTGAAAAAATCTTAGGTATTGTTTGTGACGGAATTCAAGAATCTCTTGAAGAAAGAAAAAAAGAAAAAGAAATTGCTGAACAAAAAAAGCTTGAAGAAGCTATAGCATCAAAAGATTCAGGAGAATCTGATAATTCTGAAGAATAATAAATAACCTTTAAATTTTACCAAATTGAAAATAACTGCATCTGACGTTAATAAGTTAAGAAAGTCCACAGGAGCTGGAATGATGGATTGTAAAAAAGCACTTGAGGAATCTCAAGGAGACTTTGATAAAGCAATTGAAGTTCTTAGAAAGAAGGGTCAAAAAGTTGCTGCTAATAGAGCAGATAGAGACTCCTCAGAAGGAGTGGTTTTGGCTAAAGTTAATGCAGATAATACTTCTGGGATTATTATTTCACTTAATTGTGAAACAGACTTTGTTGCTAAAAATGATGACTATGTTCAATTAGCTCAAAAAATGGCTGACCATGCCTTAAACTTTTCTGATAAAGATTCGTTTTTAAATTCAAATTTTGATGGAATGAAAGTTTCTGAAAAACTACTAGAGCAAACAGGTGTTATTGGTGAAAAAATTGAAATTGGATCTTTTGAATACATCTCTGCTGATTTTGTTGGATCATACATACATGCTGGAAATAAAATTGCTTCAATTGTTGGACTGTCTGAAAATTTTGAAAGTGCTCAAGATGTAAGTAAAGATTTATCAATGCAAATTGCTGCAATGAATCCTGTTGCAATTGATGAGAATGGTGTAAGTCAAACCGTTATTGAAAAAGAAATTGAAATTGCTAAAGATCAATTAAGACAAGAGGGTAAGCCTGAAGAAATGTTAGAAAATATTGCTAAAGGAAAGCTCAAAAAGTTTTTCAAAGAGAATACTTTAGTAAACCAACAATTTATTAAAGATAGTAAAGTAAGTATTTCTCAATACCTAAAGTCACATTCAGATTCTGTTAAAGTTACAGGATTCTCCAGAGTAGGGCTTGTATAAATAAGTTTTTAAAAAGGTAAATCATCCTCTGTTAAATCATCAGCAGGTTGTGATGAATCTGGTTCCATAGGTAAATCAGCAGGTGGTTGATCCATGACTTGCTCATCTAGTGATTCTATTCTCCAGCCTTGTATAGCATTAAAATACTTTATTCCTTGATCTGGACTCTCCCACTCTCTTCCTCTAATATTTATTCCAACTCGAACAGTTTGACCAATAGAGTAATTATCTAATAATTCACAATTATTCTGAACAAACTCAATAAGTATATGTTGAGGATATTGTTCATCAGTAGTTATTACTAATTCTCTCTTTCGAAAACCATTGTCTCCAAATGTTTTGATATCTCCAATAAGTTTAATTTTTCCAAGTAATTCCATTATATAAAAGATTTTATTTTTTTCATAATTTCAATGAATTCATTTTCTGTCAGCTTAACTTTTGAATCAAATGACATATCATCCATTTTGTTGATTGGGATTAAATGGACATGGACATGAGGAACTTCAAGCCCAATTACTCCTACTCCAACCCTTTTACAAACTACAGCTTTTTTTATTGCACAAGCAACTTTTTTTGAAAAAATAATCAATCCTGATAGAGTCTCATCATCTAAATCAAAAATCTCATCAACCTCTGTTTTTGGTATACATAAAGTATGACCTATAGCATTAGGATTAATATCAAGAAAAGCTAGATATTTATCATCCTCATAAATCTTGAATGAGGGTATTTCTCCAGATATAATTTTTGTAAAAATTGATGCCATTATCTTGAAATTTCTAAAATTTCAAATTTTACATTTCCATTCGGTATAGCTATTTCTGCAATATCACCATTTTTCTTTCCCAACAGGCCTTTACCTATAGGAGAATCAACTGATATTTTGCCTTGCGATAAATTAGCTTCACTCTGAGCAACTAGCTTGTACTCCATTATTGCAGAATTTGTAAGATTTTTAATCTTCACTGTTGAGTGAATTAAAATTTTTGATGAATCTAATTTAGACTCATCAATAATTCTTGCATTTGAAAGTGTTTCTTCAAGTTTCGAAATTTCCATCTCAAGCATCCCCTGAGCCTCTTTTGCAGCATCATATTCAGCATTTTCACTTAAGTCACCCTTATCTCTAGCCTCTCCTATTGCTTTAGATGCAAGAGGTCTCTCTATATCTTTAAGATGATCTAGTTTCTGTCTAAGCTCTTTCAGGCCTTTTTCTGTATAGTATGAAATCTTGCTCATATTCAATGCAAAAATCCCCTAATAAGTGGGGATGATTACATCTAATTTACAAAATATTTTACTTAAAACTTAATATCTAAACCTACCAGAATATTTATTCCTGATTGTGGATAGTAATATGTCCCTTCATAAGTCTTTACACCTTGCCCTTCAGGCACGTCATATGTATAATAGCCTCCATAGCTAGTATATTTAAGATCAAAAATATTATTCACTAATACTTTTAATTTTAACTCATCTGCATAATTTGGCAGGGATAGTTCATGGATTACGTTTATATCATTTATAAAATAAGATTCTAAGTTAGAAATGGGTGAGTTTGTCTGAGCAAAAAACTGTTCACTAACATAGTTGGATCTTAGAGAAACTAATACTTTATCATTAGGAGAAAAATTGATAATATTATTAGCTATAAAACTTGGAGAATATGCCAAATCTGTATTTCCAAAACTTTGAAGTTCTCCATCAAAACTATAAAAGAGGTCCTTGTTTTTATTTTCACTTAGGGATATATTGGATTCAATATTAAAATTGGAGTTTATAAATAGCTTAGACTCAAGTTCTAATCCAAATCTATATGATTCACCAATATTTGTTCTAATTTCATATCCATTAATATCTCTTTCGCCAGTTAATACTAATTGATCATCGTAAAGCATATAAAAAGCATTCAAATTTAATGAGAAGTTGTTAAATTGGCCTTGCCACCCAAGTTCAAAATCATCTAATTTTTCAGGATTTGGACTTCCGCTAGCATAGTCTGCTCTAGTTGGTTCTCTTTGTGCTCTTGCATATGATAGGTAGTACTTATTACTGTCATTTTGATTATAAAACACCCCTATTTTAGGATTGAAAAAGTTAAAGTTTTTATCTATTTCCTCATAACCCTGTTCAACATAACCAGAAACTACAGAGTAAGGAGTAATACTTGCATTATAATTGATATTTCTAAACTGCAAGTCACCATAAACTGATAATTTCTCAGATAAATAATAATCAAGTTTTGCATATACATTAAATTCACGTTTGTCTCCAATATCATCATAAAATTTTTCTTTAAAATTAGATGATATTTTACTCATAGAGCTCCATATATACTCACCATAATGTTGACCGTCATATATGTTAAATGAACCGCCAATTATTGCGTTATATAGACCTGTCTTTTGATTTATACTAAAAAGAAGTCCATAGAAATCATTTTCTAACTGCCTTCTGTCTATATAATCTTCAGGAACAGAAACACCATCAT
>NTKQ01000027.1 GCA_002457075.1 Cryomorphaceae bacterium MED-G11 | reverse complement strand
TGAGAAAAGCTTCCAATCAGATATATCTTTTGAAATAGTTAATGAAGATTCAACTGTTTCTTTTGATTTATTTTATAATGATATTTCTGATTATATATACATCTCTCCAAGTAGAGAGACAGAGGATGGATATAATGTATATAATTATATGCAACAAGATTCATATCTGTATGGTGGAGAAATTAACTTCAGTAAAAACACAGGTTTTGACTGGTTAAGCTACAATACTTCACTTGGATATATTTTTGCTGAATCTGCTGATGGAGATGCATTACCATTTATAGCTCCTTTAACATTCAATCAGGTATTCAATATAGACTTCTCAAGCAATTACTCTTTAGAAATTGACTTTTTAGCTAAAGCAAAACAAGGAAGGGTTGCAATGTTTGAAGAAGAAACTGATGGATATTCTGTTTTAAACCTTTCAGGTAATTGGATGACAACTTTCTTAGATAATGATTTAAATATCTTCTGGAGTGTAAATAATGTATTTGATACAGAATACTATGATCACTTATCAAGATTTAAAACTGCTGGAATTGAAGAAATGGGAAGAAATATTTCAGTAGGACTAAAGTATAATTTCTAGTTTATTAATAGATTTTATTTTTGAATGAAGGCCAGGTATACCATACTTGGCCTTTTTTTATGCAAAAGCCCTAAATACATCATTTAAGTTTGCATAAAGCACAATTGCAATTAGTAAAAAGAATCCAATCATAGTTGATACTTCCATAAACCTATCACTTGGTTTTCTTCCTGAAATCATTTCATATATAAGGAACATTACATGACCTCCATCTAAAGCTGGAATAGGAAGAACATTCATAAAAGCTAAAATTATTGATATTAAAGCAGTTGATGACCAAAATCTTTTCCAATCCCATTTTGCTGGAAACAAATTACCTATCGTACCAAAACCACCAAGTTGTTGTGCACCTTTCTTTGTAAAAACAAATGAAAAGCCAGCAACATATTCATAAAGTGTCCAATACCCATAATTAAATCCTTGAGTGATGCTATCAGCAAACCCTACTTTAACGTTTACAGTTTCAATTCCAGTATTCAGTTTATTAACCCCAATCAATCCTTCGTCATTTCGATCAATTGTTAAACTATAATTAGAGCTACCCCTTTCAACTATAACATCAATAATATCATCGGGATTTTCAGCAATCCAATTTGAAAAGGAAGACCAATCATATATAGTCTCACCATTTATTGATATAATTTTATCTCCAGCTTGCATTCCGGAATATTGAGCAGGAGAATCATTTAAAACTGAATCTATAGTTGCACTAAAAAGAGGTACAAAACTGTTTATTTGACCACTCTGAAAAATATCACTACCAATACTCTCGGGGATAGATATGTTCTCAATATTACCATTTAGTTTTTCTACTCTTATTTTCTTTACAGGTCTTAAAAGTAACATCTTATTTATGTTTAATACATTATCAAGTTCTTTACCATCTACATCTAGTATTTTATCTCCTTTTTCAAAACCTATTTCTTGAATAATAGTTGATGGTTCAAACCCAAGTGGAATGTTTTCTTGAGGAAGTGTTTCTTTTCCCCATACAAAAAAGATCATCATGTAAATAAAGAATCCAAGAAGAAGATTCACTGTAACACCACCTAACATAATAATAAGTCTTTGCCAAGTTGGTTTAGATCTAAATTCCCATGGCTGAGGTGGTTTTTCCATTTGTTCTTTATCAAAACTTTCATCTATCATACCAGAAATCTTAACATACCCTCCAAGAGGCAGCCAACCGATTCCAAAAACTGTCTCACCAATTTTCTTTTTAAATAATGAATACTTTATATCGAAAAACAAATAGAATTTTTCGACTCTTGTTCCAAATAACTTTGCTGGAATAAAATGACCTAATTCATGAAGAAAAACTAGAATTGAAAGTGACAATAATAATTGAGCTGCTTTTATAAAAAACTCTGGAGACATATTTTAATTTTAAAGAGCAAATTTAATATTTTTTTAATTCCTTCAATTATCTTTGCTAACACATTTAAAAATAAAATGTTAAAAAAATATAGACTTTTTGCATTTATTATGTTTTTGATATCGCTGACTACGATATATATGTTTAATAACGTCTTAACTCCAGAAAAAAAACTACCTATTTATCAACCAAACATGGTTAAATTTCAACTTGTTGATAGTACTATTCAACATATAAAAAGATTTCATAAGATTGAGGACTTTAAATTATTTAATCAAAATGATAAAATTGTTACAAATGAAACTTACGATGGAAAAATTTATATAGCAGACTTTTTCTTTACCACTTGCCCAGGAATTTGCCCAATAATGAAAGATAATATGATTATCCTTCAGAATGAATTTATTGATGATGATGAAGTGCTTCTTCTTTCACATACTGTAACTCCAGAAATTGATTCAGTTAGTGTTCTAAAAAAATATTCTCAAGAAAAAGGTGTTGTTGATTCTAAATGGAATATGGTTACAGGTGATAAGAAACAAATCTATAATCTAGCTAGAAAGTCTTACTTGGTTGCAGAGGATATTGAAGGTTCAGATTTTTATGGTATGATCCATACTGAAAATTTTGTCCTAGTTGATTCTCAGAGAAGAATAAGAGGTTTTTATGATGGAACAGATAGTGGTGTAATGGATAACCTAATTGAAGATATCAAAATTCTCAAAAAAGAAGATAATTAATTCATTAACTCCTCAATATGTTCTGTTTCAATAGGGATATCTTCCATTAGATTTAAAGGCTCGCCCTTAGTTTGGATTACAACATCATCTTCAAGTCTTATTCCAAAACCTTCTTTGGGAATATAGATTCCGGGCTCAACTGTAAATACCATATTCTCTTGAAATGGATCCTCAAGTAAGCCATAATCATGAGTATCAAGTCCCAAATGATGTGAAGTTCCGTGCATAAAATATTTCTTATAAGCTGGATTTTTTTTGGTCTGATTTTTTATATCAGCTTTATCTAAAAGATTAACATTCAATAATTCTTTTGTCATAATTTCACCAACTTGATTATGAAAATTCTTCCAGTTATTTCCAATGGTTAAAAGCTTAGTTGCCTCATTTTTTACCCTTAATACAGCATTATAAATTTCCTTTTGTCTTTTTGAAAAACTTCCGGAGACAGGAATAGTTCTAGTCATATCACTTGAATAATTTCCATATTCAGCTCCAACATCCATTAAAATTAGTTCCCCATCTTTACATTGTTTATTATTTTTCACATAATGAAGAACATTATTGTCTTGTCCACTTGCTATAATAGGTGAGTATGCAAATCCTTTAGATGAGTTATTTATAAATTCATGAATAAATTCGGCTTCAATTTGATATTCCCATACACCTGGCTTAATAAATTTTAAAACTCTATTAAAACCTTTTTTAGTGATCTGGCAAGCTTTTCTGATTTGATCAATCTCATCTATATGTTTAATAGATCTTAATCTCTGTAGTATTGGATTACTTTTTGCAACTTTATGAGCAGGATATTTTTTTAATAACCAGCTTATGAATCTATCTTCTCTAGTTTCAACTGGAGAATTAGCCCTATAGTGTTCATTTTTATTAATATAAAATGTATCTACTTTACTTGAAATTAAATGAAGAATATTTTTGAAATCTTCAACAAAGTGAATACTCTCAATACCAGATAATTTAGACGCTAAATCTTTGCTTAGTTTCTCTCCTTCCCAAATCTTTGTATGCTCATCAGATCTTCTTATAAATAGAACTTCCCTTGTTTTACTGTCTTTTGATGAAGGATATAGAATTAAAATTGTTTCTTCTTGATCAATACCTGCCAAATGAAACATATCCCTATGTTGTGCAAAAGGTAATTCACTATCAGCACTAACTGGATAAATATCATTTGAATTAAAAATAGCCATACAATTCCCCTTCATTTGATCCATGAAATTCAAGCGATTTCTTTTATAGATTGAATTATTTAAAGGAATATATCTCATTTATTTTTTATCAAATATCTAGAAAATTAATATAATGTTTATAATTTAAGTAAAAATTGGTATTATGAAGAACTATAAAATAATTTTCTTTCTATTATTAGCTTGTTCAGTAAGCTATTCTCAACCTCAACCTTCAGATGCATCTCAATTAATTGAGGCATATCAAAAAAAGGCACAATTAATAAAGACATCTAGGGTTAAAAATATTCATTTCAGAAATATAGGCCCAACTATAATGAGTGGTCGTGTTGTTTCGCTAGAAGTGAATCCAGACGATTCTTCAGAATTTTATGTAGCATATGCTTCAGGAGGTGTTTGGCATACAAATAATAATGGTACTTCTTTTACTTCTATATCAGAGGATTGGCCTACCCAAAATATTGGGGAAATTACAATGGACTGGAGAAATCAAACATTATGGGTTGGGACAGGAGAAAATAACTCGTCAAGGTCTTCATACTCTGGAATAGGTATTTTAAAAACAGAGCCAAATGGTTCAAGCTGGGTTAATGTTGGACTTTCAGATAGTCATCATATTGGAAAAATTATAATAAATCCAAGTGATAAAGACCATGTGATAGTTGGGGTTACGGGTCATCTATATTCAAAAAATAAAAACAGAGGTGTATATGTAACAAAAGATGGAGGAGAAACATGGAAAAACACACTTTATATAAATGATACTACAGGAATAATTGACATGGCTGTTACCCCAAATAGTTTTAATATAATGTATGCCTCTGCTTGGGAAAAGGACAGAAAAGCATGGAATCTAGATGAAGATGGAAAATCATCAGCTATATATAAAAGTATAGATGGGGGAGAGACTTGGGATAAAATTTCAAAAGAGAATAGTGGTTTTCCTGTTGGAGAAGGTGTTGGACGAATTGGAATTGCTGTCTATGATGAAAATATAGTTTATGCTGTATTAGATAATCAGTATAGAAGAGAATTAAAGACTCAAAATGAAAATCTAACTAAAGAATCTTTTAAAGATATTTCAGTTGATGATTTTAAAAAAATAAAGACTGAGGATTTAAATCGCTTTCTTCGATCAAACAGATTTCCTAAAAAGTACAACGCAGAATCGGTTAACTCAGATATTAACTCAGGTAAAATTGAACCAAATGATTTATATAGTTACTTAGTAAATGCTAATTCTGAGTTATTTGATACTCCTGTTATTGGAGCTGAGGTATATAAAAGTGTTGACGGGGGGCAAAGCTGGAAGAAGACTCATGAAACTTATCTAGAAGGTCTTTACTATTCATATGGATATTATTTTGGTAAAATTCATGTAGATCCAAATAATAGTGATAAAATATATACATATGGTGTACCGCTAATATCTTCTGATGATGGTGGAAAAACTTTTTATAGTATTGGTAAAGAAAATGTACATGCAGATCATCATGATTTATGGATTAATCCAAATAAACCAGGACATTTAATTAATGGAAATGATGGCGGGGTAAATATAACTTATGATGATGGTAAAAATTGGATAAAAAATAATTCAACTGAAGTCGGTCAATTTTATTCTATCAATGTAGACTATCAAAAACCATATAATGTATATGGAGGACTTCAAGATAATGGTGTTTGGATGGGGCCGCATAATTCTATTGAAAGTAAAAGATGGAATATGAGTGGAAAATATCCCTGGAAGAGTATTCTTGGAGGAGATGGAATGGAAGTTCAAATTGATAATAGAAACCCGAATATAGTTTATACGGGATCTCAATTTGGATTTTACTCTCGTTTGGATTTAGAAACAGGCAAAAGAAGATCTATTAAACCTGTTCACGAATTAGGACAATCACCTTTTAGATTTAATTGGCAGACTCCTATTCGTCTTTCATCACACAATCAAGATGTATTATATTATGGGTCAAATTTCCTTCATAGGTCAAGTGACAAAGGTGAATCATGGAAAACTATTTCAGATGATTTAACTAAAGGTGGTAAAATGGGAAATGTACCATATGGAACTTTAACAACAATTTCAGAATCTCCATTAAACAAAGATGTTATATACACTGGAAGTGATGATGGTATGATATATGTAACAAAGAATAGCGGTAAGACATGGAAAAATATTTCTAAAGACATGCCACAAGATCTTTGGGTGAGTAAGCTTTATGCTTCATCTCATGAAGAAAACATTATTTATGTATCACTTGACGGATATCGATGGGATAATTTTTCTCCATATATATTCAAGAGTAGTAATTATGGCAAAACATGGGAGTCGATCAGCTCAAACTTACCAGATTCTCCAATCAATGTTATCATTGAAGATAATGTTAATGGAGATATTTTATATATTGGAAATGATCATGGTGTATACGTCTCTATGAATCAAGGTGCTTCATGGGAGCCATTTAGCAGCGGATTAACATCTGCTGCTGTTCATGATTTAGTGATTCAAAAAGATGAAAACCATCTATTAGTTGGAACTCATGGTAGGTCAATATATCTTTCTAATATTGAAAAAATTCAAAATTTGTCTAGTGAAATTCAAAATTCTTCTCTTTATATGTATCCACTAAAAGATTTGGAGTATTCTACTTCTTGGGGATCTAAAAGAAGTGTTTGGAGTGAACCTTTTGAGCCAAATATGGAGCTTACTCTTTTTTCGTCTTCTATAAAAGATTATGAATTGTCAATCATTGATTCTGAAAATAAAACTCTTTATACAAGTCAAGGAAAGCTTGATAATGGTTTCAATATTATAAGTTATAATCTTAAATCAAATGAAAACTCTATTATGGATTATCTTACTAAAGGATCATACAAGGTTTTAATTATGACTGATAAAGATAATTTAGAAAAGGAATTTCAAATAAAGTAGTTATTTAAGTGTTTATGCATTAATTTTGAATAATAATTGATTGCAATGAAGCTTATAGATTCCTCGATTGGGAGAAAAATACTAATGGCCTTATCCGGTCTTTTCCTTGTTGTGTTTTTAACACAACACTTTTTAATAAATATTACATCTGTCTTTAGTGAAAACATATTTAATATGATATCACACTTTATGGGAACGAACCCTATTGTTCAATTTATTCTTCAACCAATTTTGATTTTTGGAGTTATTTTTCATTTTATAATGGGCTTTTATCTTGAGATTATCAATAGAACATCGAGAGGTAAAAATTATTCAAGATATGTGGGGAAAGATAATTCGTCATGGATATCAAGAAATATGATTATTAGTGGAGGAGTAGTATTGTCTTTCTTATTTCTTCATTTCTATGATTTTTGGGTTCCAGAAATGAATTATAAATACATTGAGTTTTTACCTAATGATCCAGATAGATATTATGAGGAATTGATCCACAAATTTGAGAGTCCAGTAAGAACTTCATTCTACTCATTATCATTTATTTTTTTAGCATTACACTTACTCCACGGATTTAGTTCTTCACTTAAAACTGTTGGTGTAAATTCTCGATATTATAATTTACTTAAATCTTTTACTCTAATCTTTTCAATTGCTATCCCTTTCGGTTTTATTTTTATTGCAATTTTTCATAACCTTATGCATTAATCTGGGGCACAAAACGGGGTACATTGAATAAAAAAATACATATATTTGCACAATGGGATTATATCTAACAGAAAAACATGTAAAGTATAAAAAGAAAGGTTCCGAAGAATATGTCTCACCTTTTTTTATTTACCATAATGATAATAAGAGAACTAAAGTTTTCTGTAGTTTAAAAATTAATAACAAACACTGGGACTTTACAAATAAAAAAGTTAAATCAGGAGATAAAGAGTATAAGTTTAAAAATAAAAAAATTCACTCTGTTAAAACTGAACTAGAAGATATTATTTCTTCTTATAAAACCAATGATGAGCTTCTTACACCAGAAAAATTAAAAGGCGAACTAGAGTCTTTAAAAACTAAAGATGATTCTCCTCTTGTTAAATCAAAGAATATTTTAAATTCTAAAATTCCTAAAGGCTCTTTAGCACTTAAATGGGGCAATCATAAAAGTAATATAAACCTTGTAAGCCCCTCTAATAAAAGAAATATTGATGTCATTGTCGTTGGGACAGGACTAGCTGGAGCATCCGCATCAGCTACTCTTGCAGAGTTAGGTTACAACGTTAAAGCATTTTGTTTTCAAGACTCTCCTAGACGAGCACATTCAATAGCTGCTCAAGGAGGAATAAATGCTTCTAAAAATTACCAAGGAGATGGAGATTCGAATTATAGGCTTTTTTATGATACTATTAAAGGTGGTGATTATAGATCAAGGGAAGCTAACGTTCATAGATTAGCAGAAGTATCAGGAAATATAATTGACCAATGTGTTGCTCAAGGTGTTCCTTTTGCTAGAGATTACGGAGGGCTTCTTGATAATAGATCTTTTGGAGGTGTTCAAGTTTCAAGAACTTTTTATGCTAAAGGACAGACTGGACAGCAATTATTATTAGGAGCTTATTCAGCAATGAACAGACAAATTGCTAGAGGAAAAATTGAAATGTTTAGTAGGCATGAGATGATGGATATAGTAAAAGTTAATGGTAAAGCTAGAGGAATAATTGCAAGAGATCTTGTAACAGGAAAATTAGAAAGACATTCTGCTCATGCAGTAGTTATAGCTTCTGGTGGTTATGGAAATGTATTCTTTTTATCAACTAATGCTATGGGAAGTAATGTTTCAGCAGCATGGAAAATTCACAAAGAAGGTGCCTATTTTGCTAATCCATGTTTCACACAGATTCATCCAACATGTATCCCGGTTTCAGGTGATTATCAATCTAAATTGACACTAATGTCTGAGTCTTTAAGAAATGATGGAAGAATATGGGTTCCTAAAGAAAAGTCTGACGCAGAGTTAGTAAGAAATGGAAAATTATCTCCTGTAAGTATTCCTGAAGATAAAAGAGATTACTATTTGGAAAGAAAATATCCAGCATTTGGTAATCTAGTTCCAAGAGATATAGCATCTAGAGCAGCAAAAGAAAGGTGTGATAATGGATATGGAGTTAATCAAACAGGAGAAGCTGTTTTTCTGGATTTCTCTCATGCAATAATTAGATATGGAGAAGAAAAGGCAAAAATTAGTGGTCAGAATTCTTCTGACTCAGAATTAGTTTATAAACTGGGAAGAGATGTTGTTAAACAAAAATATGGTAATCTTTTTCAGATGTATGAAAAAATTGTAGATGAAGATCCTTATAAGGTTCCTATGAAAATATATCCAGCTGTTCATTACACTATGGGTGGGGTTTGGGTTGACTATAATCTAATGACTTCAATTCCTGGATGTTTTGCAATTGGAGAGGCTAATTTTTCTGATCATGGAGCAAATAGGCTTGGGGCATCAGCCCTTATGCAAGGTCTTGCTGATGGATATTTTGTTCTTCCTTATACTATTGGAGATTATTTGTCTGATGAAATAAGTACTGGTAAAATTTCTACCGATTCAGTAGAGTTTGAAAAGAGCGAGAAAAAAATAGAAGATCAAATTGATAAGTTAATTAACAATGATGGAGTAAATTCTGTTGATTATTATCACAAAAAACTTGGAAAAATAATGTGGGAGAAATGTGGAATGTCTAGGAATGAAGTAGACTTGAAAAAAGCCATAAAAGAAATTCAAAATCTAAGAAAAGATTTTCATAAAAATGTTAAAATTCCTGGAACTAAATCAGAGTTTAATGAGCAACTAGCAAAAGCTACGAGAGTTTCAGACTTCTTAGAACTAGGAGAATTATTTGCAATTGATGCATTACAAAGAAGAGAATCTTGTGGTGGTCATTTTAGAGAGGAGTTCCAAACTAGTGATGGAGAAGCAATTAGAGATGACGAAAACTTTAAATTTGTTTCAGCTTGGGAATTTAACAATGACCCAACCAAACCAATTCTACACAAAGAAGATTTAAAGTATGAAGAAATAGAAATCAAAACTAGATCTTATAAATAATTATAAAAAATCATGAAAAATTTATTCACAGTATTTCTGCTTTTAATATCAATAAACACCTATTCTCAAGGAAGTACTTTTGATAGGCAGATTCCATCTGATTTTATTGTAAATACAGAAAAAAATAATAAATAAGCAAAGTATTAATATGAAATTAGATCTAAAAATTTGGAGACAATCTAACTCAGAATCTGAGGGAAGTCTACATAATTATGAAATTGATGAAATAACTCCAGATATGTCATTTCTTGAAATGATGGATGTCTTGAATGAAAAACTTATAGTTGAAGGAGTAGATCCTGTAGCTTTTGATCATGATTGTAGGGAAGGTATATGTGGAAGTTGTTCATTATTTATTAATGGAAGAGCTCATGGACCAGATACAGGAATAACGACTTGTCAGCTTCACATGCGAAAATTCAAAGATGGAGACTCTATAACAATTGAACCATTTAGAGCTAGCTCATTCCCTATAATTAAAGATCTTGTAGTAGATAGATCATCTTTTGATAGAATCCAACATTCTGGAGGGTATATAAGTATTAATACATCAGGAAATACTCAAGATGCAAATACAATTCCAATTAGAAAGTCTGATGCAGACAATGCATTTGATGCTGCAACATGTATCGGCTGTGGAGCTTGCGTAGCTACTTGTAAAAATGCATCTGCTATGTTATTTGTATCTGCTAAGGTTTCGCAACTATCATATTTACCTCAAGGACAAGTTGAAGCTAAGGATAGAGTTCTAAACATGGTTAAGCAAATGGATGAAGAAGGGTTTGGAAATTGTACAAATACAGGTGCTTGTGAGGTTGAATGCCCAAAAGGTATATCTATTGAAAATATTGCAAGAATGAATAAAGAATTTTTAAAAGCTAAGCTATAATTTATTTAGACTCTAGAATCATCTGAATAAAAGTCCCAATCTTATCTCTTCCTAGCCATCTTCCAACGACAACTATATTTTCATCAGGAATTACTACTATATAATTACCACCAAATCCAGCTCCATAGTAAATGTTAGTTGGGACATTCTTCCAATCTGTTCTTAAATAGTCT
>NTKQ01000026.1 GCA_002457075.1 Cryomorphaceae bacterium MED-G11 | reverse complement strand
GCAAGGTTATCTAAATTTGCATTAGAAGTTGTTTTTAATCCTAAGACTACTAATTGGCAACTTTCCTATGATGGACGTAAAAAAGAGCCAATACATTTACCTGTAAAATTTCCTTTGTTATTAGCTCAAGGTGCAGAAGGAATTGCAGTAGGTCTTTCAACTAAGATATTACCACATAATTTCAATGAATTAATTGACGGAAGTATAAAACATCTTAAAGGAAGAAGTTTTAAGTTATATCCTGATTTTCAAACAGGTGGAAGTATTGATATAAAAAATTATAATGATGGAAATAGGGGTGGAAGAGTCAAAGTTAGGGCTTTAGTGGAAAAATATGATAAGAATATTATTAAGATAAAAGAGATTCCATTTGGTACAACAACTGCATCATTAATTGAGTCAATAATTAAAGCTTCTGAGAAAGGAAAACTTAAGATTAAGAAGATTGAAGATAATACTTCATCTAATGTAGAAGTTCTTGTTTATTTACCCTCTGGAGCATCAATGCAAAAAAGTATTGATTCACTATTTGCATTTACACAATGTGAAGTTTCAATATCTCCTTTATGTTGTATAATATCAGACAATAAACCAGAGTTCCTTGGAGTTAGAGACATATTAAAGACATCTACCGAAAACACAAAAGATTTATTAAAAAAAGAATTAGAAATTCAATTAAATGAGCTGGAGAGCCAATGGCATACTATATCACTTGAAAGAATTTTTATTGAAAACAGAATCTATAGAGATATTGAAGAAAAAACTACATGGGATGATGTTATATCTACTATTGATAAGGGCTTAGAACCTTTTAAAAAGAATCTTAAGCGAGAGGTATCTGTAGATGATATAAAAAAATTGACTGAAATTCCAATTAGAAAAATTTCAAAATTTGATCTTAATAAAGTCAAAGAAAAGCTTAACACTATTGAGATTACTATTGAAGAAGTCAAAAATAATCTTAATCATATAATTGATTATACTATTCAATATTTTACTCATCTTAAAAAACATTATGGTAAAGAAAGAAAGAGAAAAACTGTAATAGAAGAGTTTGATGATCTTGATAAGAAGAAAATATCAATAAAAAATCAAAAGTTATACGTTAATAAGGAAGAAGGATTTATAGGTACATCATTAAAAAAAGATGAATTTATATCAGATTGCTCAGATTTGGATGATGTAATTGTTTTTACAAAACAAGGTATAATGAAGGTTGTGAAAGTTGATAGTAAAGTATTTATAGGTAAAGATATTCTTCATGTTTCTTTATTTAATTCAGATATTAAAGAGAAAACATATAATTTAATTTACAGAGATGGAAAGAATGGTACTTCATTTATGAAAAGATTTAAGATCTCTGGTGTTATTAGAGATAAAGAATATAATTTGACTCAAGGAAAGGAAGGTTCAGAAGTTCTATATTTTAGTTCAAATACTAAAGGTATTGCAGATGTGGTAACTATTCATCTAAGAAAACGTGCTTCTATTAAAAAGATAAAATGGGAAGTTGATTTTGCAGACTTAGCTATAAAGGGTAGAGATTCAAAAGGAAATATTGTTACTAAATACACTATTAGAAAGGTTTCCTACAGGGAAAAAAATTCTATTGAAAAAAATATTAAAAAAATTGATGAGATTGAAGTTAATGATGAAGAACAAGTCTCTAATAATAGTGAAGAAAATCAAACAAAATTAAATTTTTAAAATGAAAAAAATTCTACTTATAAGTTTATTGATCTTATTAACGTCTTGTTCAATTAATGACAAGTCCATGGATAATTCAGCAAATGCTCAAAGTTTTCTTGATAACATAATTACTAATCCCGAAAAGGCAAAATCACTATTGCATGATGATTTTACTTTTGCTTGGATGGGTATAATAGAAGAAGGAGGTAAAATATGGAATAAAGAAAATCTATTTGATGAATATTTTGCAAATATTATACCGGCTATTCTTCCTAACGGAATAATTCTTAAAACTGTAGATTCAATCTCAGATGAAAATGGAGTTGCAATTATTCAGATTGGAGATGCTGAAGGTAAAAATGGAGAGTACGATAATAACTATGTTTGGATATTTAAATTTAAAGATGGTCTGATTCATTCTCTTCGAGAATACAATAGTGATTTACTAGTCGCTGAAAGATTATACGATTATAAGCTAATTCCTTTAGACTAATTCTATTCAGAAATTTTTATAACTGATCCTCTGCTTATTTTTTGAGCATTATTAACCTGTGAATACTCAAAGTCATATTGATCTCCATATGTTCTCAATATCTTAATTCTGATAGGTCTTTTTTCCTGGTTAGTCCTTGGATTAATTTTGGTTAATAAAAATTCACAATTATTTACCCAGCTTATTGAAGATGAATCCTCTATTCCATTATACATTTCAATTTCAAATTCATTAGTTCGCGTAAATGTCGATGTAACTAAAGAATCATTAATTGATGTTGAGAATTCAAAAACACCAGTTTTAAAATCTAAACAATTTCTTTCAACAGAATAACAAGAGGTTAGGAGTAGTGATAGGAATATTACTTTTTTCATTCTAAAGTTTATCAATTTGCTCAAATTTATTGTTTTCGTAGATAATAATAATTGATTTAACCTTATTATTAGATTCTTTAACAGAATCTTGAGGAATATCTATGTCTTTATCTGAAAAAAGATCACCAGGAAGCTCTAATGAGTTATTTTCTTGTTGAGAGTGACCAAATATTAGATAATCAGACGTAATATCATCAAAAGAGCTAGAAATTTTTGAGATAATATCAAGACTTGGATTATTCCTTTCAGAGAGTAGGTGAGAGATACTAGACTTTGGTACTCCTATTTTTTCAGCAAATTCTGAGTTGGTTAGATTGTCATCCTCAATTATTTTTTTTATTCTTTTTAGTATATCTTTATTATTCATCTTTTACTTTTATTATATTATATAAATCATTGATTTACAATATATTCAAATTGTAATGTTCACAATTGTAAACAACCTAAACAAATGTAAAATAACAAAAAAAACACAGATAAATTAAACTTTACCAAAAAAAAGAGTTCAAATAATTGAAGTAAATAAATTATTTAATAAATAAAGTTTTAGAAAAAATAAAAATTTAATAGTTTTATAACAACTATAAGCCATTATGCAAAAATTAGATGACGTCGACAGAAAAATACTTGATATTTTAATCGACAATACAAGAACACCATTTACAGATATAGCAAAAAGACTCCTTATCTCAGCAGGTACTGTTCATGTTAGGGTTAAAAAGATGGAGGATACTGGCATTATAAAGGGATCTTCACTAACATTAGACTACAAAATGCTAGGGTATAACTTTATAGCTTACGTCGGTATTTTAATTGACAGGTCAAGAAGAACGTATGAAATAATTGAAGAACTTAAGAAAAAACCCCATGTAACAGTTGCTCATATAACTACAGGAAAATATAATATTTTCCTTAAGATTAGAGCAAAAGGTACTGAACACGCAAGAGAAATTATTTTTTCTATTGACGATGTAGAGGGAGTTCTAAGAACTGAAACTATGATATCATTAGAGGAAAGTATAAATGACAAGAAGAGACTAATGAAGAGTATATTTAATGAATTATAAACTCTTGCTGTAAAATTTAAATGCTTCTATAAAAAGTTCTTTTGTTATTTGCTGATCAATAACAGGACTTCCAATCTCCTCAAGTAATACGAAGTTAAGTTTATCTGCTTCATTTTTTTTATCATATATCATAAGATCATGTATCTGCTCAATATCTTTATCAGAGAAGGATATTACATCAAAATATTCAGAAAAAGTTTTCTTTATATTTTGCAAATCTTTTAATGGAAAACCTAGTAGCTTGTGAGAAATGTATAATTCGGTTATAAGTCCTACTATAATAGCTTCTCCATGTTTAAGTTCATTTAAGCTAGATGAAATATATGAATATGATTCTATGGCATGGCCAATGGTGTGACCAAGATTAAGAATTTTTCGTTGATTAGACTCAAATTTATCTAACTCTACAATTTCTTTTTTAATTTCAGAGTATTTCTCTATTATAAAGGTTACGTCTTTATAAAAATCTAATTTTATTAAAGAATTAAAATTCAAATCTTTTTTATTAGTCAGCAAACTGTGTTTAAACACCTCTGCATAACCATTTAAAAATTCATCTTTAGTTAAAGTAGAAAGATAATCACTATCTAAAATTACTTCTGTTGGGTCACTAAATAAACCTATTTGATTTTTTAATAACTTGAAATCAATACCAGTCTTTCCTCCATGAGCAGCATCTACCATTCCAAGAAGTGTAGTGGGGATATTAATAAAAGTTATTCCTCTTAAATATGTGGAAGCAACAAAACCTCCCATATCAGTAAGAACACCTCCACCCAAATTAATTAATAAGGATTTTCTGTCTGCATTAAAAGCATTAAGCTTATCCCATATTATTTGACAGGTATCTATATTCTTATTTTGCTCCCCCGAGTTAATTGTTATTTTATTAAACTCATCAATCTTAGTTTTTTTGATAAAAATATCTAAACAAAATTTATCAGTATTATCATCTACTAAAACAAATATTGAAGAAAAAGCTTTGGAGCTTAACTTTTCTTTTAGTAATGAATATTGATCTGTTTTCATTAATTAATTTTGATTAGATTTACTGCAAAATTAGGTATTTATTTTATGCTTTTAGACAATACTGAAAATGGTTTTATACTTAAATCAAACTTTGAATTAAAAAAAGCCTACTTTTTATTTAAAATTATCTCTAATAGAGCTCTAACTAATATTGGTAAGAATGCTCTGGAACTTTCTCTAAAATTAAAACTCCCAATACTCTTTATTGTTAAAGGAACTGTTTTTGAACAATTTTGCTCTGGAGAAACATTAGACGAATCTTTTAAAACTGTTCAGAAACTATATGAAAAAAATGTCAAAAGTTATCTTCACTATTCAGTTGAAGGACTAGAAAATGAAGAATCCTATGACTTATCATTAAAGGAGGTTTTGAATTCAATTGATTTTGTAGCTAAAAGAAATATTCTCGATTTTACAGTATTTAAACCTACTGCTATTGCTAGTTCTAAAATTCTTCAAAAGGTTTCAGAAAAGAAGGAACTAGATGAAGACGAAAAGGAATTGTTTGACAAAGCCGTTGAAAGATTTAATGAAATATGTTCACTAGCTCATAAAAGAGATGTAAAAATATTAGTTGATGCTGAAGAATCTTGGATTCAAGATGCTATAGATCAAATAGTTTTAAAAATGATGTTGAAGTATAACAAAGAAAAAGCTATTGTTTATAATACATCTCAAATGTACAGACATGATAGACTAAAATATCTTAAAAGTCTAAAAGAAATTGCCAAAAAAGAGGAAATTTTCGTTGGTATTAAGTTAGTTAGAGGGGCATATATAGAGAAAGAAAATAAAAGAGCATTAAAAAATAATTATAAATCACCAATATGTGGTTCAAAGGATTTAACAGATATTAATTTTAATAGTGGGGCTGAATTTATACTTTCTAACTTAACATTATTTTCATTTTTCTCAGGAACTCACAATGAGAAAAGCATCTATAAAATCATTGATATAATGAAATCAAAAAAAATCAATAACAATGATTCAAAAATTTGGTTTGGACAATTATATGGGATGAGTGATAATATATCCTTTAATCTAGCTAAGAATGGATTCAATGTAATTAAATATCTACCTTTTGGGCCTATAAAAAAGGTTGTTCCATACTTAATTAGAAGAGCTGAGGAAAATACTTCTGTAAAGGGTCAAACATCTAGGGAATTAGAATTAATAAAAACTGAATTGAAGAGAAGAAAAACTACCTGATTTCTATAGTTGCATTATCCTCACAATTAATAATCAATAGATCTTTGTAATCTGTTTCAACAAAGTAAATACCACATGGCTCTTCGTTAGGACTACTTTTATTGAAGATCACTCTTCCATTAGAAATAATATCAATCAATTCACTTTCATCTATAGAATCAATATTAGATTTCAAGATTAATTCTTTAGATACAATATTATCTAAAACTCTGGCACTAGGTCCATAATTACATGAAGTTCTCTTTCCATTAAATATAAAAAAGAGAAAAATGATACCTATTATAAATCCTGTTGAATAGTAATATAATCTTTTTAAAAAGCTCATTTGATTTTTTCTATTATTCTATATTCATTTTGTTTTGAGATAATAAATTTATCATACTTTGAATCAATTAATTTCTCTATCATATCTCCCCATTCTATTATACAAAGATTACCAGATTCTAAATATTCAAACAAGCCAATACCCTCAATTTCACTTATATTTTTTATTCTATACAGATCCATATGATAAACTATTTTATTCTGACCTGTTATATACTCATTAATTATTGAGAAAGTAGGGCTGGAAACATTTTCAATAACCTTCATTGATAAGAGAACCTCTTTGATTAAGGTAGTTTTACCAACACCCATTTCACCACTTATTAAAACAATATTGGTTTTAATTTTTTCTTTAACATTAACTGAAACCTCTTTTAATTGATTTATTTGAAATTTTATCTTCATATTAACATGGCTAAATATAAGCATTTAACATAATTTTTTAATTTTGCAGATATGAATTTTACTGCCAGACAAATAGCAGATCAAATTAATGGAACTATAGTTGGTGATCCAGATATCAATATTCTTAATATTTCAAAGATTGAAGAAGGCTCTAAAGGCTCATTGACGTTTCTAGCTAATCCTAAATATACAGAGTATATATATTCAACAAATGCATCTGCTACAATTGTCTCTAACGATTTTGAACCTACTGAAAAAATTGAAACAACTTTAATTAAGGTTAAAGATCCTTATTCATCATTCACGGCTATTCTAGAGATGTTTAATAAAGATAACTCTGAAAGAAAAGGTATAAGCAATTTAAGCGTTGTAGATAAAACATCTAAAGTATCAGAAACTTCATTTGTAGGATCATTTACTACCATTGGAAAAAACTCAATAATTTCAGATAATTGTGTTATTGAAAATCAAGTATTTATTGGCAATAATGTCAAGATAGGTGACGGTACGATTATATATCCTGGTGTAAAAATTTTGGATGATTCAATAATTGGTAAGAATTGTATAATTCATAGTTCTTGTTCTATTGGATCAGATGGATTCGGGTTTGCACCAAATGAAGATGGTAGTTACAAAAAAATTCCCCAAACAGGTAATGTAATTATAGGTGATCATGTTGAGATTGGTTCAAATTCTACAATAGATAGGGCAACGCTAGGATCAACAATAATAAATAATGGTGTGAAACTTGATAATCAAATTCAAATTGCACATAATGTTGAGATTGGAGAGAACACAGCAATAGCAGCTCAATCTGGTATTGCAGGTTCCACTAAAATTGGAAAAAATTGTATGATTGGAGGTCAAGTTGGTATAGTTGGACACATAAAAATTGGAGATAATGTTAAGATTCAAGCTCAAGCTGGTGTAACCTCAGATGTTGAAAGCAATGCAAGAATAACTGGAACACCTGCTATTTCATATATGAACTATAATAAATCTTATGTTCATTTTAAAAATCTACCTGAAATAGTAAAGAAAATTGATAAAAAAGAAAAATGATAAGAAGGACCGTTCCACAAAAAACAATTTCAACAGAATCTATCCTTACAGGTGTTGGACTTCATACTGGAGAAAATGTTAAACTTACATTCAAACCTGCACCTTCAAATACAGGTCTTGTTTTTATAAGAGAAGACATCTCTGGGGAAAACACCATTGAGGCACATATAAAATATATATCTAACACAGATAGAGGAACAAATCTTGATAATGGTTTATTTCGAATCCACACATCAGAGCATGTTTTAGCTGCTTTAACAGGATTAGATATAGATAATTGTTATATATCTCTAGATGGTCCTGAAGTTCCAATTATGGATGGGTCTTCAAAATTTTTTATTGAAGCAATTGAGGAAGCAAAAATAATTGAGCAGAATGCATTAAGAGAAGAATTCTTTCCATCTGAAAAAATCTCCTATAAATGTGAAGAAACAGGAAGTGTTTTATCTATAATTCCAGATGAGACATATAAAATAGAAACTAAAATTGATTTCAATACAAAGGTATTAGGAACTCAGACTGCTTCTATTGATAGTATGAATGAGTTTAAAAATGAAATATCAGCTGCTAGAACTTTTAGTTTTCTACATGAGTTAGAATCACTGCTTGAAAATGGACTTATTAAAGGAGGGGATTTAAACAATGCGATTGTATATGTAGATAAGCCTCTTGCTAACAGTAATATGGATAGGCTTAAAAAGGCTTTTAATAAAGACTCTATATCAGTCAAACCAAATGGAATATTAGACAACCTTAGTTTACATTATCCTAATGAAGCTGCAAGACATAAACTTTTAGATGTTATTGGAGACCTTGCATTAATCGGAATGAAAATTAGAGGAAAAGTTACTGCTGAAAAACCAGGTCATTCAATAAACGCTAAATTTGCTCAAAAGATTTCTGAAGTGATAAAAGCAGATAGAAAAAATATTTTACCAAAATTAGATTTTGATAAAAAACCTTTAATGGATTCAAATCATATAATGAACATAATTCCTCATAGGCCTCCTTTTTTGCTTATTGACGAGGTTTTAGAGATTTCTGAATCACATGTTATAGGTCTTAGAAGAGTTGAGGAGTCAGAGTCCTGGGTTAAAGGGCATTTTCCTGGAGCACCAGTTATGCCAGGCGTGCTTCAAATAGAATTCATGGCTCAGGCTGGAGGTGTATTAGTATTGAATACGGTTCCAGATCCAGAAAATTATCTTACTTTCTTTATGAAAATGGATAAATGTAAATTCAAAAATACTGTTGTGCCAGGTGATATCCTTATTTGTAAATTAGAGCTTATATCACCAATAAGAAGAGGTATTATTCATATGAAGGGTCAAACCTTCGTTGGAGATGAAATTAAAAGTGAAGGAGAGTTTATGGCAAAAATTATTAAAAAAGACACATTATGAATCAACCATTAGCTTACGTACATCCTGGAGCAAAAATTGCAAAAAATGTTGTAGTTGAACCATTCTCTACAATTAACAATAATGTGGAAATTGGTGAGGGAACATGGGTAGGATCAAATGTTACCATAATGGAAGGGGCTAGAATTGGAAAAAATTGTTTTATTTATCCTGGTTCTGTTATATCTGGTAACCCCCAAGATTTAAAATTTGAAGGAGAAGACTCACTATGTGAAATTGGAGATAACACAACCATTAGAGAATGTGTTACTATCAATAGAGGCACAAAAGACAGGGGAACTACAAAGGTTGGCTCAAACTGCTTAATTATGTCTTATTCTCATATAGCTCATGATTGCTTTGTTGGAGACAACTGTATTTTTTCAAATAATAGCACCTTAGCTGGACATATTACTGTTGGTGATTATGTTATTTTATCAGGATTTGTTGCTGTTCATCAATTTTGTAGAATAGGATCACACTCCTTTGTTGCTGGTGGATCTTTAGTAAGAAAAGATGTACCTCCATATGTTAAAGCCGCTAGAGAGCCACTATCATATGTTGGAATTAATTCTGTAGGATTAAGAAGAAGAGGTTTTGATATTAAAAAAGTTCATGAAATACAAAATATCTACAGAATACTATTTCAAAAGAAATATAATAACACCCAGGCTATGGAAATTATTCAAGGGGAGTTAAATGCAACACCAGAAAGAGATGAGATTATTCAGTTTATAGAAAACTCTCAGAGAGGTATAATGAAAGGATATTTTCAAAGAAATTAAATTATGGCAAGCACTAGTGATATAAGAAAAGGTTTATGCATAAAATATAACCATGACATTTATAAGGTAATTGAGTTTCTTCATGTAAAGCCTGGTAAGGGTCCTGCTTTTGTAAGAACTAAGCTAAAGAGTGTTACCAATGGTAAAGTTCTAGATAACACATTCCCATCGGGTCATAAGATTGAGGAGGTTAAAGTTGTAACTAGTAAATTTCAGTTTCTTTATAATGATACAGATCATTTTCATTTTATGAATACTGAAGACTATAATCAAATAACTATTGATAAGAACAAAATTGATCATCCAGGTCTTTTAAAAGAAGGTGAAAATGTTACTATAATTCTTAATTCAGATGACAATAATCCTTTGTCTGTAGATATGCCTTTAAGTGTAGTACTTGAAGTTACACATACAGAGCCAGGTGTTAAGGGTAATACTGCTACAAATGCTACAAAACCTGCTACTTTAGAAACTGGAGCATCTATTAATGTTCCTTTGTTTATTAATGAGGGAGATAAAGTAAAAATTGACACTGAAAAAGGTCAGTATATTGAAAGAATAAAATAAATTTGTCAAAAATATAGTTAATGAGTATTGTAGTTAATAAAAACTCTAAAGTTTTAGTTCAAGGATTTACTGGAAGTGAAGGTACATTTCACTCTGAACAAATGATTGAATATGGTACAAACATAGTTTGTGGTGTAACTCCTGGAAAAGGTGGTACAACACATCTTAATAAACCAGTATATAATAGTGTTGAGGACGCTTTAAAGGCTGAGGATGTTAATACTTCAATAATTTTTGTTCCCCCTATGTTTGCAGCTGATGCAATAATGGAATCTGCAGAATCAAATATTGAGACTATAGTAACAATTACTGAAGGAATACCAATAGGGGATATGACCAAGGTTGTGGATTATATCAATGGAAAAAATATTAGACTAATTGGACCAAATTGTCCTGGGATAATTACTCCTGAAGAAGCAAAAATTGGTATTATGCCAGGTTTTGTATTTAAGAAAGGTAATGTTGGAATTGTTTCAAAGTCTGGGACTCTTACTTATGAGGCTGCTGACCAGGTAGTAAAGTCTGGTTATGGAATTTCTACTGCAATCGGAGTAGGGGGTGATCCTATTATAGGGACGACTCTTTTAGATTCGGTAAAATTATTTATGGATGATGATGAAACTGATATTATTGTATTAATTGGTGAGATAGGAGGTCAACTTGAAAATGACGCTGCTAAATGGATAAAAGACAATGGGAATAAGAAGCCTGTAGTTGGATTTATTGCTGGAGAAACGGCTCCAAAAGGGAGAAAAATGGGACATGCTGGTGCGATAATTGGAGGTAAGGATGATACTGCATCTGCAAAAAAAAGAATAATGCGTGAATCTGGAATAAATGTGGTTGATTCACCTGCTGATATTGGTAAAACAGTAAAACAAATACTTAAATAATGAAACTACTTGAATCAAAGGTTGCAATTGTAACAGGGGGAAGTAGGGGAATAGGTAAAGCTATTTGTCAGACTTTTGCTGAAAACGGATGTGATGTTGCCCTTACTTATAACAACTCTAAAGAATCTGCTGAAAATCTAGCTAAAGATCTAAAGAACATTGGAATTAATGCAAAGGCATACAAAAGTGACGCTTCAAGCTTTGACGATGCA
>NTKQ01000025.1 GCA_002457075.1 Cryomorphaceae bacterium MED-G11 | reverse complement strand
TGAGCGTCGCCAGGCGTTTTTGAGTCGTTGTTGAAATACCACCCTTTGCTTCTCTGATATCTAACCCTTTTTGGGAACAGTGCGTGGTGGGTAGTTTGACTGGGGTGGTCGCCTCCAAAAGAGTAACGGAGGCTTCTAAAGGTACCCTCAGCACGCTTGGTAACCGTGCGTAGAGTGCAATGGCATAAGGGTGCTTGACTGAGAGACTGACAAGTCGATCAGGTTGGAAACAAGAGCATAGTGATCCACTGGTTCCGCATGGAAGGGCCAGTGCTCAAAGGATAAAAGGTACGCCGGGGATAACAGGCTGATCTCCCCCAAGAGCTCAAATCGACGGGGGGGTTTGGCACCTCGATGTCGGCTCGTCACATCCTGGGGCTGGAGAAGGTCCCAAGGGTTGGGCTGTTCGCCCATTAAAGTGGCACGCGAGCTGGGTTCAGAACGTCGTGAGACAGTTCGGTCTCTATCTGTGGTGGGCGTTAGAAATTTGAGAGGATCTGTCTTCAGTACGAGAGGACCGAGATGGACTGACCTCTAGTGTACCGGTTGTTCCGCCAGGAGCATCGCCGGGTAGCTATGTCGGGAATGGATAAGCACTGAAAGCATCTAAGTGCGAAACCAACCTCAAGATGAGATTTCTTTTAAGGGTCGTTGGAGACTACAACGTTGATAGGTCACAAGTGTAAAGGCAGTAATGTCAGAGCTGAGTGATACTAATTACCCGTAAGCTTATTGTAACACACTTTCTTGATTGTTAACTTCGATATTTTCAAATGTTTATGACCTTTTTAAAATTTTAAGGTGGTTATAGCGATAGGGCTCACCTCTTCCCATTCCGAACAGAGAAGTTAAGCCTATCAGCGCAGATGGTACTACTATTAGTGGGAGAGTATGTCGCCGCCTTTATCTCATAAAACAACCCTTTTTGTTAAGGGTTTTTTTATACCCTTTTTCTAATCAATTTTGTATATTATAGTATGAACTTCAATACCACTGGTATACTTATTTTAATTATGCTTATTTTCTGGCAATTTATCATGTGGAAAAATATTAAGCTTAAAAAGTGGCAAGATTTATCATTGGGAGTAATTATGATAGGTCTAGGGGGATGGTTAATCTATCTAACATTTATAATGTAGGTAAACTTTTATTTCCTTTTTTTAAGTGGAATAGAATATGTTAATGTGTAGTTGAAGCCACTTCCAAATGTATTTTCATCTGTTACTTTATTAAACCCAGGTATAAAAAGGTTACCAAAGTTATCAGGTTTTTTATCTGAAAGTAATTTATTTAATCTAAGACTTAATCCTAAATAAACATTTTTAAATGTTTCCACTTTAATTCCTAATAGTAACTCAATCCAATTTCCAGATAGATTAGAATACTCAATTGTCTGAAATTCATTAGTAACTAAATTTGAAAAATAAGAATCTTTATTTCTAACATTATAGTCTAAGATTTTACTAGAAAAATTTGAAGTTCCATATCGCAGCCCGATATAAATTGAGTTATCCATTCCGATCCAATTTTCAAACATATTATAATCAAATCCAATTCTTAAAAAACTTCCTGTAGAGTTAAAGTTTATGTTTTCATCCTCAATTACTTTATCAACCAATCCATATTCTCCAGCTAAATAAATATTCTCTGTTAATTGTAAATCACCAACAATCTCGTAATTTAAATTATCACCTTCAGATGATGATAATACAGGTTTAAGTAAGTCAAATCCCAGTCTTATCTTATTGATTTTAAGTAATTTATCTTTTTTAATCAAAGTATCATTTGAATTTGATTCTGTTTGACCAATTAGCATGTTTGTTGATAAACAGATGCTAATAATGAATAAATATATTTGTTTCTTCTTCATTAAAAATTGAATCTTTTATAACGGAAATTTCTCGTATCCATCCAGTTTGTTTTGTAATTTCTGTTTGAGAATTAATTATAAAGTTTGATTTATATCCGCACGATCTGTTTAAATATTGATGTATTGATTGATGGTAAATAGTCAGTGTGTCTATTAAATCATTATTATCTAATAAAAACTGAGTTTTAGTAGAACTAACTTTTAGAGGAAGCTTTATTGATTGCCCTGAAAAAGTTTCATGAATAATAGAATCATTTCCTATTGATTTTAAATTAACTAAACTGATTCCAGTAGGATTTTTTGTTTCATAATCTAAAAAACCTATTGTAATCCTATTTGTATTCTCAGATCCTTCAATGCATATATCATCTTTTTCACAACTTAATATTAGAATTAATGATATTAAAATAAGATGAAGACCTCTAATCATGAGTTTAAATATCTTCAAAATTACTATATTTATACTAAATCAAAACACTAATATCTTGCAAATAAAAGCCACCAAAGATTTAGCCCAGTTTCACTTAGATTTAGAGAAAAAGTTTGGCGCTCACGATTATCATCCTCTCCCTGTTGTTTTAGAAAAAGGAAAAGGTGTTTTTATGTGGGATGTAAACGGAAAAAAGTACTATGATTTTTTGTCTGCATACTCTGCTGTAAACCAAGGTCATTGTCATCCTGAATTAGTTAATTTAATTAAGAATCAAGCTGAAACTCTTACATTAACATCTCGTGCATTTCATAATAATAAACTTGGAGAGTATATGCAGTATGCAACAGATTTATTTGGTTTTGATCAACTTTTACCTATGAACACTGGAGCTGAAGGTGTTGAAACATCCATTAAATTATCAAGAAAATGGGGTTATTTAAAGAAAAAAGTAAAGGAAAATCAAGCAAAAATTGTTGTTTGTAATAATAATTTTCATGGAAGAACAACAACTGTTATTTCATTCTCAACTGATCCAGGTTCTAAAGATTTTTTTGGCCCTCATACACCTGGATTTATTCACATACCCCATGGTGATATAATTGCATTAGAAGATGAATTTAAAAAAGATAAAAATATTGTAGCATTCCTAGTTGAACCAATTCAAGGTGAAGCAGGTGTTAATGTTCCTGATCCAGATTATTTAAAAAATGTTAGATTATTATGTTCTAAATACAACGTTTTAATGATAGCTGATGAGATACAAACAGGACTTGGTAGAACTGGATCTTTACTAGCTTCTTGTGGTAATTGTAATTGTGAATCAAGTTGTGAACAACAATCTACATATGTAAGACCTGATGTTTTAATTCTTGCTAAAGCGCTAAGTGGTGGAACTTATCCTATCTCTGCTGTTTTATGTGATTCTGAAATTATGGAAGTAATTCAGCCCGGCCAACACGGAAGTACTTTTGGTGGAAATCCATTTGCTGCAAGTATTGCAAAAAAAGCACTTGAGATAATTATTGATGAAAACCTATCTCAGAATGCAAGAAATCTTGGTGAAATATTTAGAACTGAAATTAATAAATTTATTAAAACAAGTAGTTTAGTCAGTTTAGTGAGAGGTAAGGGACTTTTAAACGCAATTGTTATAAATGATTCTCCAGATAGTAAGACAGCTTGGAATATTTGTCTAAGATTAAGAGATAATGGTTTATTAGCCAAACCAACTCACGGAAATGTCATTAGGTTTGCGCCACCTCTTGTAATGACTGAAGATCAACTCCATGAATGCATAGGAATTATTACTTCAACTATTAATGAATTTGAGCCTAAATAAATGAATGTATATTTTGATAATGCTGCAACTACTAAGGTAAGAGAAGAAGTTGTTGATGAAGTATCTAATGTTTTAAAGAATTGTTTTGGAAATCCATCTTCAACACATTCTTTTGGTAGATCAGCAAAATCTTATATTGAAACTTCCAGAAAAACCATTGCAAAAATCTTAAATTGTGAACCTGGAGAAATTATATTTAACTCTGGAGGAACAGAATCTGATAATTCGATTTTAAAATGTGCTGTTAAGGATTTAGGAGTAAAACATATTATTTCATCAAAGATTGAGCACCATGCAATTACACATACTCTAGAAGAGCTTGAGTCCCAAAATGTCTCAATACATTATGTTAAACTTCAGGAGAAGGGTAATATAGATCTTGATCATTTAGAATACTTACTGAATTTAAATGATGAGCCAAAACTTGTTACTTTAATGTACATTAATAATGAAATAGGGAATATACTAGATATTAATAAAGTATCTAATTTATGTCAAAAATATAATTCATTTTTTCATTCTGATGCAGTACAAGCTGTAGGCCATTATAAAATTGATTTAAATTCCTTAAAGATTGATTTTATGACATCTGCAGGCCATAAATTTCACGGGCCAAAAGGTGTCGGGTTTACTTATATAAATAATTCAACAAAAATAAAATCTTTTATTTGTGGTGGTCCTCAAGAAAGAGGCCTAAGAGCTGGAACAGAATCTGTTCACAATATTGTAGGAATGACAAAAGCTCTTGAAATAGCCGATAAGAATATGGAAGAGGAGGCACAAAATGTTAAATCAATAAAGAAATATATGATTGAAAATCTTTCAAATTTATTTCCTAATATTCATTTTAATGGTGAATCTGGAGATATGACTAATAGTACTTATACTGTATTAAATGTTTGTTTTCCAATTTCTAATGATAAAGCAGCTATGCTTGATTTTCAACTTGATCTAAAAGGAATTGCATGTTCTAAAGGAAGTGCATGTCAATCAGGAAGCTCTGATGGTTCTCATGTATTAAGTGAAATACAAAATGATGCTAATAAAAAATTTCCTTCTGTACGATTTTCTTTTTCATATAATAATAATAAGAAAGAAGTTGATTATTTAATTGAAACTCTAAAAGAATTTATTAATTCTTAATTAATAATAAACTTTAGTTTGATACACTCCTTTATTTCCAACTCCATCTTCATATTTAATTATTAACTCATTTTCCCCATTTTTAATAATTCCATCTGATAAGTTGTGAAATATCATATTTGATTTAGGTTCATATTCAAATAATGCCCAATTTCCATTAAAGTAACTAGAATATTTTTTAATTCCAGACAAATCATCCTTAAGTCTTAATCTTAATGTATTCTTAAGTTTTATATTTGAATTACTTTTAAAATTAATAGGTTTAATTTCAGGTTTTAAGCTATCTTTTGATATTACGTATTCACCTAGTGAGGATATACTAGCGTAGATATAGGAATTACTTTTCTTTGAGTTTATATAACTTATTTTTCCGTTTATTATTTTACCTACAAATGACTGTCTAAGCTCTAATGTATCAGAAATTTTATGTGGTAATTTTATTTTAATAGAAGATCTAAATGGATCTTTTTCTTTACCAAGATTAAGTATACCAGATTGATATGAAACATTCATTAATAAATCGTTATAAAAAGTATTTTTATCTATCTCTATTATTGAAGAATTTTTG
Source organism: Cryomorphaceae bacterium MED-G11 (assembly GCA_002457075.1). Lineage (GTDB taxonomy): Bacteria > Bacteroidota > Bacteroidia > Flavobacteriales > Flavobacteriaceae > Marisimplicoccus. Next base: position 6,374 of record NTKQ01000025.1, on the reverse strand, counting down.
TTAAGCGTGTATTTTTGATCAGTTAAGATCTCGATGCCATTATAGGATTGTCTGCTGGAAATAGAATCATTAGCTTTTATTTTAAATTTAATACTGGAAGAATTCCCATTCCAATCGGAAACTCTAACATGTAGAGAATTATTCTTAAAACTATCTGAATTAATAATGCCGTTAAACTTATTATTTTTAAGAAAAGATAGATTAGAGTTGCGAGGTGAGTAAATTTTTAAAACCTTTTTATTACTTTCAACTAAAGAAATATAGTCATACATTATCTTCTTATAATGATTTTCACTAAACTTAATTTTATCCATTTTATATGAATACTTTAAAATTGAGTCTATAAAAAGTTCAACTTTATATACTCCATTTTGATTATATAAATTTTTATACTGTATATCATAAATATCTAATCCAATACCAACTTTTCCATTATACTCAAAATCATCAACAGTGTATGTTGAGTCATTAACTTTTCTTACTTTTTTTCTAATAGGAAGACTTCTGATTAAGCTATTATCCTCATTAATTAAATATAGACCTCTAATTATTGGTCTTTCATCATCTTTATATGTATAATTAAACATTAATGGATTAATAGCATCTTGACTTTTAGTATCTCTAATTTCAAAATGAAGATGAGGTCCAAATGATCTTCCTGTATTTCCAGAATATCCTATTACCTCTCCTTTGCTAATTCGTAATTGATTTTTTTTTGGAAACTTCTTAATTGAATTTTTTTTGGCTTTGTAAAGTTCAGATTTAATATACTCATCTAATTCAGGACTAAAATTTTTTAAATGAGCATAGACTGAGGTAAAACCATTTAAATGATCTATATATATCACCTTCCCATATCCATAATTATTAACCTCTATTCTTGAAACATATCCATCTTCAATACTGAAAATCTTTTGTCCTTGGACACCTCTACTTTTAAAGTCTATACCAGTATGGAATCTTGATCTAAATTCTCCAAATGTTCCAGAAAGATCAAAAGGAGCATCAATTGGAGTATGAAAGTCAATTTCTTGAGATATCCCAAAATTTATATTACTTATAAATAATGTAGTGTAAAGAATTCTAAGAAATAATCTCATTTAGTCTCAAATTTAACTTAAGATTTTTATAAATTGAAATCATTAAAATATTTTTTTATTTAAATGCTTTTAAATCACATTAACTCGTTACAAGAAAAAACTAATCTTTTATTAAATAAATTAGATGAACTTAAAGCTATTAATGAATCCTTAGTATCAAAAAATGATTATTTAGCAAAGGTTAATAAAGATCTTGAAACTAAAATTAAAGTCATTCAGGCACAAGAAAAACAACTCAAACTTGTTACAGCTTTAACTGATGAAAATAGTGACAAACAATACTTTAAAAATAAAATAGATTATTTAATTAAAGAAATAGACTATTGTATAGAAAGAATATCAATTTAGTATAAATGGAAGATAACATAAAAATCAAATTAAACATAGGTGACAGATTGTATCCTCTTACAATTCAAAGATCTCAAGAGTTTTATTTCCGAGAGGCAGCTAAGGTTATTGAAAAAACAGTTAAAAGTCTTGAGGAGAATTATTCAGTAAGAGATAAACAAGATTTGTTAGCAATGTGTTGTATACAATTTGCTGCTAAAAATTTACAAAATAAGTCTAAGTCTGGAGATTCTGATACAGAGGTTGAAAAAATTATTTTAAAAATGATAGATGATATTGACAAATCCATTTTAACTTCTTAAATTTACTTGAACCTGTATTAGTGATTTTTGGTAAACTCAACGAGTATTAATTAAGAAAGGTGAGTTTAAATGCTAAAGCAAGCTATCTTCGAATAGATCCTTGAATGTTTAATTAGCCTTAATCCTGTTTATTAGGAGTTTACGCAATACTCACTTTAATACAGGTTTTTTTATTTACTACGTTAGAAGATTTCCATCTTCATCCCATTCTGCAAGATCATTTCTCTTACTTTGATCAACACATCTGGAAATCCAGTCTTCATCGTATGATACTGAATATTCTTTAAGTACTTCTTCTGGAACACCATCCCAAATATTTGGAGTATTACCTTTGTAACCTAAATCATTAATACCTATCTCTGAGGTGAAATATCCAGTAAGAACCATCCCTCTGTAAACTGCAAACAATCTAATAGCTTCTTGTAAATCTTCATCTTTATTGTCACTAAATGCAATATCATCAAAGACAGATTTTATTTGAATATCGTTACAATCTAATAACTTAAGTCCAAATCTAATATTGCAAATTTCATCAAAAACTATTAGGCCTCTTCTAAGAACTTTCTCACCATATTCATTATGAGCAGGTGTGCTAAAGTCTTTAGCAATTATTTCAAATAATTCGACTACTCCCGCATCTTTTATGTTTCCTTTGTCATTGGGTGGAAGAATGATATTTGCAATTTTCTCGATTGATTTTAGTTCTGTATTAGAAAAAAACTTACCAGTTAAAACTTTATAATCCCACTTTAACTCTTCATATGTTCTACCATAGTTATATTGCCAAACTTGGTCAAGCATTAATTTATCCTCAGATGTTATACAACTTTTTAGGGTTAGGGTAGCTCCAAGTGAGCCCAAGAACATTGTTTTTATACTATCTCTTCTCTTCATTAGATATTCTGTTTTTTGAGTTCACTAATTATATGTTCTGAAGTTCTCATAGATAAAGCCATAATTGTCCAAGTAGGATTTTTATCAGCTTGAGACACAAAAGGAGCAGCATCAACAACATAAACATTGTCAACATCATGAAGTCTTTCATATTTATTAACTACTGATTTTTTTGGATCATTACCCATCCTAGTTGTTCCAACTTCATGGATGATTTCACCAGGTACAGAAATTCCATAATTATCTTTTTTGGTTGGTTTATTTCCAAGTGGAATACCTCCCATGTTATATGCTAGTTCTTCAAAAGTATCTTGCATATGTTTTGCCTGTTTAAATTCATTATCGGACCACTTATATCTAAACTTCAGAACAGGAACACCATATTTATCGTTTGTATTTGGATCAATTTCACAATAGTTTTCTTTTAAAGGTATAGCCTCTCCTCTTCCCGAAAGGTAGATTGTAGAGCCATAATATTTTTTCACATCATCTCTTAAAGAGTCGCCATACCCTCCTGTTCTAAGTCCAAAAAATTTATTAAACTCATTAGGATTCCATCCAATTCCATACTGTGGTAATGTCATTCCACCACCAATTTCAATATGATATCCTCTTGGAAAATCAAGTTTTTTACTATCCAACCACCAAGGTGAGTAAACATGCATTCCACCAACTCCATCTTCATTATATATTTTTCTATTCAAAAGTTCAGGAATAAATACACCTCGTCCTGCACCAGTTGTATCATGAAGATACTTTCCAATTAGATCACTACTATTACCAAGGCCATTTGGATGAGCCTTACTTTTTGAGTTTAAAAGTATTCTAGCTGTTGCACATGCAGAGGCAGCTAAAACAACAATTTTTCCTTTTATTTTGTAATCTTTACCATTCTCTTTATTTATAAATGACACTCCATTAGCACGACCATTATTATCAGTAAGAACTTCGTTAACCATTGAATTTACATATAGATCTACCATACCTCCTTTAAGTGAAGGAATTACTAGACAAGAACTTGATGAAAAATCTCCATATACAGAGCATGATCTATCACACTGTCCACAATAAAAACATATACCTCTTTCATTATTTATTCTTTTTGTAAGAACAGATAATCTAGAAGGCATAACTTTTACATTAGACTTTCTGGCTCCCTTAATATAAAAAAGTTCATGAAGTCTAGGTTTAGGTGGTGGGAGAAAAAAGCCGTCAGGTTCATTAAACATATTTTCTTTTGTACCATAAACTCCAACTAGTTTATCTAATTTATCATAATAAGGTTTGATGTCTTCATATGAAATAGGCCAGTTTTCACCAAGACCATCATAATCTTTACTTTTGAAATCTTTTGGTCCGAATCTTAATGAAATTCTTCCCCAATGGTTTGTTCTGCCTCCTAACATCCTAGATCTCCACCATTTAAAATCAGTTCCATCTTCAGAGGAATATGGTTCACCATCTATAGACCAATCTCCATAAGACATATGAAAGTCTCCAAATGCTCTGTTAGTTCCAGCCCCTCTTCTTGGAGATTCCCATGGCCATTTTAATTGAGTTTGTTGATCTGGATTTGCAGGATCAAAGTATGGGCCCGATTCAACCAAAGCAACTTTAATTCCAGCATCACTTAATGTTTTTGTAGCCATTCCTCCACCTGCACCAGATCCTACTACAATTACATCATATTCATCTTTACTTTTAATTATCTCCATAAACACTTGTAAATTATTAAAAACTATTAGATATTAATCTACTTACCAATAAAGTTTTCTTATATTAAAAATCAATATTTAAATATCTATATAAATATTTATAAATAAAAATTTAATACACTGCATTGTTACTGCTTAACTGAATTATGATTGTAGAAATATGTGCTACATCTTTAAAGTCTATTATAAATGCTCAAGATGCTGGTGCAGATAGAATTGAATTGTGTCAAGAGTATTTAATAGGTGGAGTTACACCGAGTGAGACTTTTACTCATCAATCAATACAAAATTCTCGAATCCCAATTAATATACTTATTAGACCTAGAGGTGGAGACTTTAACTTTACAGATAAAGAGTTTGACATTATGATAGAATCGATTTATAATTTTAAAAATTATAATGTAAATGGATTTGTTGTTGGATTTCTTAATGATAAGAATAAACTAGATTCAAATAGGTTAGCTGAATTTAGAAACATTACTAAAGGATATGAATTAATCTTCCACAGAGCTTTTGACTATCTTAATAATCAAGATGAATCTTTAGAGTTATTAATTGAAAATAATTTTGACAGAATTCTTTGTTCAGGATCAACTTCTGACTCCGAGAAAGGACTCGAAAAACTTATACATTTAAAGAATGCAGCTGGAAATAAAATTTCAATAATGCCTGGAGGAGGTGTAAATTTGAATAATTTTAATTTGTTTAAATCCTCAAATTTTAATGAAATTCATTTATCTGCAATAGATAAAAACATCTCTCTTGACTCTAATTATGATATTATTAAAGAAATTGTAGAGATGAGTAAACAATAAAATATTATTTTTGAAAAAAATATATATGGCTTTTGATATCGATGTTATTAAGAATGTTTACTCAGAACTGTCCTCAAAGGTTGAAAATGCTAGGAAGCTTATAGGTAATCCCCTAACTCTTTCTGAAAAAATACTATATTCCCACCTGTGGGATGGATCCTCTGAAACTTTATTTAAAAGAGGGGAAGATTATGTTGATTTCGGTCCTGATAGGGTTACCTGTCAAGATGCAACTGCGCAAATGGCACTTCTTCAGTTTATGCAAGCTGGTAAAAATAAAGTAGCTGTTCCTACAACGGTTCACTGTGATCATCTAATATTAGCACAATCTGGTGCTCAAAAAGATCTTAAAAATGCAAATAAAGTAAGTTCTGAAGTTTTTAACTTTCTTGAATCAGTTTCTAGAAAATATGGAATAGGATTTTGGAAACCAGGAGCTGGAATTATTCATCAAGTAATCCTCGAAAACTATGCTTTTCCAGGAGGTATGATGATTGGTACGGATTCTCATACAGTAAATGCTGGTGGTTTAGGTATGGTTGCAATTGGAGTTGGAGGTGCAGATGCTGTAGATGTAATGGCAGGGATGCCTTGGGAATTAAAATTTCCTAAATTAATAGGTATAAAACTTACAGGAAAGTTAAATGGTTGGACTTCAGCAAAAGATGTGATTCTAAAAGTAGCAGGGATACTTACCGTTAAAGGTGGTACTGGCTATATCTTAGAATATTTTGGAGATGGAGCAGAATCTCTATCATGTACTGGTAAAGGAACTATTTGTAATATGGGAGCGGAAGTTGGTGCTACAACTTCAATTTTTCCCTATGATGAATCAATGGAGAGGTATCTTGAGTCAACTGAAAGAATGGATGTTGTCAGTGCTGCTGCTTCAGTCAAAAGTGATTTAAGAGCTGATCAAGATGTTTATGATAATCCTGAACAATATTTTGATGAAGTAATTGAAATCGATCTTAATACTCTTACACCTCATATAAATGGTCCCTTTACTCCGGATTTAGCTACACCAGTTAATGAGATGAAACAAAAGGCTCTAACTGAAGGTTGGCCTACAGAAATTAAATGGGGCTTAATAGGTTCGTGCACAAACTCCTCATATGAGGATTTGTCTAGAGCAGCATCTATTGCCAAACAAGCACTTGATAATAATATTAAAATAAAATCTCAGCTAGGAATTAACCC
>NTKQ01000024.1 GCA_002457075.1 Cryomorphaceae bacterium MED-G11 | reverse complement strand
AGTTTCCTCTCCAGCTACTATTTCATTAATTAGTTTTGCAGTAGTAGTATTTTTACTTGGAAACCAAGGGATTGAAATAGATGTTAAGTTTACTTGTAAAAATTTCAATAAAGACATGAAATCCCATACTGCATAAACATGGGCATTCGAAAAAATATTTAAATCATCAACATCTTTTATTTTACGATATAATGAGTGATTTCTTAATCTATTTTTTAGTGGTTCAAGATTCTGGGTTATGCTATTCATTAGTAATAATTTGGGTTCAAATATAAATAATAATTAAATTCATTGAATGGATCAAATATTATTGTTTCTTATATCATCATTAGTCTTGACTCTAATGCCTGGGCCGGATATATTATTTGTAATAAATCAAAGTCTCATTAATAAAAAGTCTGGTTTAATTATTTCTATTGGTCTATGCTCAGGGTTAGTAATACATACATTAATATTAGTTTTTGGATTATCAGTTTTTATTGAGAGCAATAAAGACTTAGTATTATACCTTAAATATTTTGGCGCTTTATATCTTTTTTACCTAGCTTATGACGAGTTAAGAACAAAAGATAAATTAGCGCAAAAAAACACAAATAATGGTCTGTTCTTAAGAGGACTATATATGAACTTAATTAATCCTAAAGTTCTCTTTTTTTTTATTGCTTATTTTCCAAATTTTCTTTTCTCAGAAACCATTTCTATAAGTGTTCAATTCTTGATTTTAGGCTCAATATTTATTGCACAAGCCTTATTTATATTCTTCACAGTTTCAGTAGTTTCAAATAAAATGATGATATTATTAAAATTAGACACTCGATCAAATATGATAACTTATCTTAAATCATTTGTTTTTATCATTATTGGCCTTATGATTTTATTATAATTTCACTAGATATAAATTTGTATATTTGCATGCAATTAGTTGATAATTAATTGCATTATGATAAAATCAAAATTTGTTGGAGAAGGTTTAACCTACGAAGACGTCCTTCTTGTCCCTTCATATTCTAAAATCATTCCTTCAGAAGTTTCCCTTAAGTCAAAGTTTAGTAAGAACATTAACCTTAATGTACCTATCGTATCCGCAGCTATGGATACGGTTACTGAAAGTAAAATGGCAATTGCTATGGCTAGTGAAGGTGGAATAGGTGTCATTCATAAAAACATGTCTATTGATGAACAAGCTAATGAAGTTCGATTAGTTAAAAGAGCTGAGTCAGGTATGATAATTGATCCAGTAACACTTGATGCTAATTCATTAGTTATTGATGCAAAAAATAACATGAAAAAATATAAAATTGGTGGAATTCCAATTGTTTCAAACACTGGAAAGTTAATTGGAATTGTTACAAATAGAGATTTAAGATTTGAGAAAGATAACTCTAAAAAGTTATCAGATGTAATGACTACAAAAAATCTGATAACTGCCAAAGCTGGAACTTCAATGACCCAAGCAGAAGATATTTTACAAACTCATAAGATTGAAAAATTACCGGTTGTTGATTCAAAAGGAATACTTATTGGATTAATAACATTTAGAGACATAAATAAGCATTCTGAAAAACCCACTTCAAATAAAGATAAACTAGGTAGGTTGATTGTATCAGCAGCTATAGGGACAGATAAAGACTTCTTAAAGCGAGCTGAACAACTTATTAAATCTGGTGTTGATGCTTTAGTTGTTGACACAGCACATGCCCATTCTAGTCGAGTAGGGGATGTTTTAAAGAATCTTAAAGATTCTTTTGATGGTGTAGACATAGTAGTGGGAAATATTGCTACAGCTGAAGCTGCTAATTATTTGAAGGAAATTGGAGCTGATGGAATTAAAGTTGGTATTGGCCCTGGATCCATATGTACTACAAGGATAGTAGCTGGTGTCGGTTACCCACAGTTATCTGCTATCTTAGAAGTTTCTGAAGCACTAAAAAACTCAAAAATACCATTGATAGGTGATGGTGGGATAAGATATACAGGAGATATTTCAAAAGCAATTGCTGCTGGTGCTGATTCTGTAATGCTTGGTTCACTTCTTGCAGGAACTGAAGAGTCTCCTGGTGAAACAATAATATATGATGGTAGAAAATTCAAAACATATCGGGGTATGGGCTCAGTTGAAGCCATGCAAAAAGGTAGTAAGGATAGATATTTTCAATCTAATCAGTCTGATGAGAAAAAATTAGTTCCTGAAGGAATAGTTGGAAGGGTTCCATATAAGGGTCAGATAAATGAAAGTATACATCAATTTACTGGTGGACTTCGCTCAGGTATGGGGTATTGTGGCTCTAAGGATATTAAAACATTGAAAAAATCATCAAAATTTGTAAAAATTACTGGTTCTGGTATTAGAGAAAGTCATCCTCATAACGTTTCAATAACAAAAGAAGCTCCTAATTACAGTCCTCCTAAATTATAATCTTGAAAAGATTTATTTTAATAGTATCACTTTTATTTTCTACACTTAGCTGTAATAACTTAACTAATAATAATTCTAATGATTTAGTTGCAAGAGCAGGTGAAAATTTTTTATATGAAAATGATCTACCTAGATTTGAATCTGAAGATGATAGTATTAGAAGATTTATGAATTTTATTGAGTCTTGGGCAAAGGAAAAAGTACTATATGACCTATCTATGGTTAACCTTTCTCAGTCAAAGAAAAATCAAATCGACGAGCTTGTAAATAATTACAAAGTAGATTTATATATAAATTCTTACAAAGATTTAATTGTTAATACTAGAATTGATTCTGTAGTAACAAACATTCAGATTGATTCTTTTTATAATCTTTATAATAGCTCTTTTAAGTTGAATGAAAATCTTATTAAGTATAGATATATTAAAGTTCCTAATGATAATATTAATCTTAGTAGAATTAGAAGTAATATCATAAGAATTAATAATGAGGATAGGGAATTTTTAGATTCACTTAATTTTCAATTTGCTGATTTAAAATTAAATGATTCTATATGGTTTACTGAAAGAGATGTTATTTCTTCAATTGAATTTATTAATCAACAGAATAAGTCTAGATATTTACTCAAAAACAGATTGTTTACAATTGAAGATTCCCAATATGTAAATTATTTTATTGTTAAGGATATACTTAAATCAGGAAATATCCCCCCTTTATCTTATCTTTACGAAAGAATAAAGTCAACAATTATTAATCAAAGAAAATTAAACTTACTTCAAAGTCTAAATAAAGAAATTTTAAATGATGCACTTAAATCAAAGAAATATGAAACTTATAAATAGTATATTTTTATTATTGGTTTTACAATTATCATTCTCTCAAGAAAAAATTAAAATTGATGGTATATCATCAGTAGTTGGTGATTTTATTATACTAGATTCCGATATTGATAAGGTTTTGATTGATATGGAATCTCAGGGAATTTCAACTAGAGGAGTCTCAAAATGTCAATTGCTTGGAAAATTAATGGAGGATAAGCTTTATGCTCATCATGCAATTCAAGACAGTCTTGAGCTATCAGACAACGAAATATATGACTATGTTGATAGACAACTAGAATATTTTACTGAACAACTTGGGGGAATTGAAAAAGTTTTAGAGTTCTATAAGAAAAAAGATGAAATTACTTTTAGAGATGAATTATTTGAGATAAATAAAACTCAAAGACTATCAGAGATGATGCAGGAGACTATTGTTGAGAAAGTTGAAATAACTCCAGAGGAAGTAAGACAATTCTTTCAATCAATTCCATTAATTGATTTGCCAGTATTCGGGACTGAACTAGAGATAGCACAAATTGTTATCGAACCAAAGGTTTCTGAAGAAGAAAATCAACGAATTATAGATCAGTTAAAGCTTTTTAGAGAAGATATTCTTGAGGGTGGTATGAGTTTTGCCTCTAAGGCACTCTTATACTCGCAAGATCCTGGATCTAGAAGTAAAGGAGGCAGGTATACCTTGAATAGAAAAAAACCTAGAATGGCTAAAGAATTTAGGGATGTAGCATTCAGTCTTCGTGAGGATGAAATATCAGAACCCTTTAAGACAGATTTTGGATGGCATATTTTAGCTGTTGATAAAATTAGGGGTCAAGAAATTGATATTAGACATATTTTATTGATTCCAAAAATTTCTGATGATGAATTAAAATCTGCTAAAGAAAAAGTTGATAATTTAAGAGAAAGAATATCAAATAATGAGATTACATTTTCAGATGCTGCATTAAGATTTTCTGATGAAAAACAAACTAGATTAAATGGAGGTGTAATTATTAATCCTAGCACCAATGATACCAGATTTGAACTTACCAAAATGGATCCTCTTTTATATTCTCAGGTAAAAGATCTTGAAGATAATGAGATGAGTATGCCTTTACTAGATAATTCTGACAATAGCGTGTCTAAATATAAAATTCTAAAAATATCTAATAGGTTTGATGAGCATAAAGCTAATTTTTCTCAAGACTATGTTAAAATTAAAGAACTAGCTCTAACAGAGAAACAATTAAAAACAATTAAAAAGTGGATGGAAGAAAAAATTGAAGAAACATTTGTCAATGTTAATTCAGATAGTACTTATTGTAATTTCGCTTATAATTGGACTAAAGATTAACTATTTAAAATATTTTTTTGGAACATAAAGCATTCCAAAGCATTCACCATCTTCTTTATTAACGTTTTTATGATGAACCTTGTGGGCTCTTCTAACACCTCTAGCATATTTATTATCAATATTTCTAAAAATTTTAAATCTTTGATGAATAAATATGTCATGAACAATGAAATATGCTAATCCATACAAACCAATTCCAATAGCAATAGGAAGGCCTAGCCAAAAGCCTTGTCCCCATAGCACTACAAATGATATACTTAGAAATGCATAGAAAAAAAAGAATAAGTCATTTCTTTCAAACCATGATTTATGATCCTTTTTATGATGATCTTTGTGTAGTATCCATAGGGGCCCATGCATTAAATACTTATGATTAAACCATGCAGTAAACTCTGTTATAAGAAATGTAGTTATTAAAGTAAAAATCCAAATAATTATATCCATTGAATTAAATTTAGTTGGTACTTAACATAAGAACGCGCAATAACTATAAACTTTTGGAAATTATGAATTCTAATTCTTTTTTTAACAATATTTTCAGAAGATGTTCTTTTTAGTTTTTTTAGTAGTTTACTATAATACCTGTAAGCTATGTAAACTGCAAATTTTGAATTTTTTGGAAGTTTTACAATTCCTTTTATAGCATTGATAAAGTCTTTTTCAATTTCTATAATAATTTCTTTTTTTGATTTCTCATCAAAATTATCCATATCTATATTAGGAAAATATACTCTATTTAAAATTTTGGCATCATCTTTTAAATCTCTTAAAAAGTTAACCTTTTGAAAGGCTGATCCTAGTGAAATTGCAAATGGACTAAGCTGATTATAAGTATCTTCTGATCCTTTGACAAAAACTTTCAAACACATTAACCCAACAACGTCCGCCGATCCATAAATATATTTCTTATACTCCTCAACTGTATTGTATTCTTTTTTTTCAAGATCCATCTTCATGCTATCTAGGAATGAGTTTATAAGTTCATGTGGGATAGAATATTTATTGACAGTATGTTGAAATGAATTAAGAATTGGATTCAAACTAATTTTATTATCAATACTTCTCCATAGTTCTATTTCAAAATCTTTTAATAATTCTTTTTTTGGATATCCGTGAAAAGTATCTACTATCTCATCAGCAAGTCTTACAAATCCATATATATTAAATATATCTTGTCTAATAGATTTTGAGAGAAGGTTACTTGAGAAGTAAAAAGAAGTGCTATATCTTTTTATTACAAGCTTACTACAATCATTTGAAACTTTATCGAAGATTGATTTCATACTACAAAAATAAGTAAAAAGACTAAATCAATTCATATCTTTGGTAAATGGAAAAAACTTTAATTTATCACTACACATCACTTTCACATCTAATTGAAATTTTTAGGGTAGGAAAGGTCCTTACATCTCAAACCGAGAAGATGTTGAAAGTTAAAAAACCAGGCCTTTGGTTTTCAACTAATTCTAAATGGGAACATTCTGCATTTAAGAGATTTAATGATGGCAAAAAAGAGTTTGATCTGAATACTCCGGAGGAGTTTGAGAAGTATATTGGGTGTGCTAGACTAGTTACTAATCTAAATTCTCTGTTTGTAACTTTTGCAAAATATAAACATAAGTCAAAAGTTAACCCTTTATTGTGGGATAAAATGGCTGAAATTGGTAAATCTAAAGGAGCTGACCCAACTGAATGGTATGCAACATTTTCTCCTATTAGTATAAATAACTTAGACATTGAAGTTTATGAAAATGGTGAATGGTATAATCTAAAGAAAGAGGGCGGTGAGTTTGACTCAGATTTATTTAACCGTAATCTAGAAAAAACTTTTGTATTTAAGCAAGGAAAAGAGATGGAGGAAAAAATGCTAAAAGAACAACAAGCTAATCAACCTATTGCTGTTAAAAAAGATAATGAATCCAATGCGCCTATAGAGGAGAAAGTTGTTGAGAAAGAAGTCGCTGAGGAAAAGGTTGTTGTGAAAGAAGTCGCCGAGGAGAAAGTCGTTAAGAAAGAAGTTGTTGAGGAAAAAGTTGTTGAGAAAGAATTTGCTGAGGAGAAAGTTGTTGAGAAAGAATTCGCTGAGGAAAAGGTTGTTGAAGAGAAAGTCGTCGAGGAGAAAAAGACTAAATCAAAAGGATTATTCTCTAAAGTAAAGAGCTTTTTTAGTAAAAAATAAACTCTTTTTATTTACAATTTTTAAAAAAAGTGCCTACGACTGGACTCGAACCAGCACGAGCATAAGCCCACTACCCCCTCAAGGTAGCGTGTATACCAATTTCACCACGTAGGCAAATAAAAAATGGGTAGTGACCTGGCTGGGGCTCGAACCCAGGACCCTCTCCTTAAAAGGGAGATGCTCTACCAACTGAGCTACCAGGTCTAAAAAAGAGGTCAAATATACTTTTAAATATTGATTATGCAATGATCATTTTATTATAAATTTGTTAAGTAAAACAAAATGTTGAATACTATTTTTTTAATTGGATATATGGGAGCTGGTAAATCTGTTATCGGCAAATCTCTGTCTAAAAATAATGGTTTTAATTTCTATGATTTAGATAAATATATTGAAGAAAAGGAGGGGAAGAAAATTTCTGAAATATTTAGTGATAATAATGAGATATACTTTAGAAAAATTGAAAATAATTATTTAAAAGAAATTTCCCAAATTAAAGAGAATAAGATAATTTCCACAGGAGGTGGCACCCCTTGCTTTCAGAATAATTTTGAAATTATTGATGATTTACCTAATTCAATTTCAGTTTACTTAAAAGCAACTGCTGATACTCTCACAGATAGATTAAAAGACTCTATTGAAAAGCGTCCTTTAATATCACATTTACAAAATCCAGTTGAATTAAAAGAATTTATTACAAAACATCTTTTCGAAAGAAGCTTTTACTATGAAAAGTCAAAAGTTATAATTAAAACAGATGACTTAGATGTTAATGCAGTAGTTAAGTTGATAAATCAATTATTAACTTAAATAGACACTAAATCTATTTTTTTCATCTACCATTACATCTACATGTTCGTTTACTGATGTAGACAGGCTTAAACCTACATAATCAATTTTTACAGGATACATAGTTTGATCTCTATTTATTATAACGGAAGTTTTAATTTTAGAGGGCTCATGCATCATAAGATTGCTAATTACAATCTGAAGTGTTTTACCGGTTTGTGAAACATCCCCTACTATAATTATTGACTCATCTAAAATATTTAATTTTCTAGTATATTCCGGAGCTCCATTTTCAATTACTACCTCGATTAATACAGTCTCTATATCTGAAATTTTATTTATATAGGACACTAATTTTTCAGCTATTAATTTGCCATTATTTGAAATTCCAAATAATGTAATTTTTGATTCATCTGTATTATCTTCTAATATCTCTAAACCAATTCTTTGAATTTTATTTTCAACATCAGAGTCATCTAAAATCAAGTTTTGAATAGCAAGTTTTTTCATATAAATAGTCTTTTAAATAAAGAAAGTAAAGTTGTATCTTTGCACTAAATTATGAAGAAAAAATTATTTTTTCTAGTTCCAGTTTTTTTATTATTTCTTCAATGTAAGAAAGAAGACACCACTGAGCCTTATACGATTAGAGATTACAGTGAACAAGTTATTGTTGATCAGGATCTATTGGAAACTTATTTAAAGACTCATACTTATAATTATGAAGATTTTAATAATGAATCTGATGTTAACATTAAGTTAGATACTATATCAGACAATAATTCTTCAAGAGTATCACTTTTTGAACAGGCTAGTATTAAAACAATTGATGTTACTAACGCTGAAGGTCAAATTACCTCTCACAACTTATACTATATTATAGCTCGCGAAGGTTCTAATGAGAGTCCTTCAGTTGCAGACTCTGTATATGTTGCATATGACGGAATACTTACTGATGGAAGTACATTTGATAACCGTAAGTTTCCTATTTGGATTGATTTAGCAAATTCTTTAGAAGGTTTTAGAGAAGGGGTTTCAGAACTTAGAACTGGAAAATTTACAGAAAATTCTAATGGAACTATTGCTTATACTTCTTTTGGTGTTGGTTTATTTTTTATTCCTTCAGGTATAGGTTATTTTGAAAATATAAGCTCGGGTATACCTGAATATTCTCCTTTGATTTTTACTGTTAAACTTATGACTCACACAGATACAGATCATGATAATGATGGTATTTTATCAATTTTTGAGGATATAGATGGAGATAATAAACCATTTGGAGATGATTCAGATGGAGACAATCTATGGAATATGTATGATGTAGATGATGATGGAGATGGGATACTTACTGTAAATGAAATAGATAAAAACAATGATTCTATAATAGACGATACTAATAACGACGGTATTCCCGACTATTTAGACCCAGACAATTAATTTTTCTTTTTCTTAAATAATCCATAAGGAATATCATAAGAAAGATTTAATGATAATTTATTTGTTGTTAAATCGACATTGGCATTATCAAGTTCAACACCATTTGCGTTTATAATTAAAATCTCCTTATTGTTAAGTCCTCTCTCATATCTTAAACCTAAGCTTAATGATCTAAATTTAACTCTAGACCCAATTAGTAAGCTTAATGTGTATTTATCTTTGATTTCTTCTAAATCGAAATTACTTGAGTTTGAAAGGCTATATTTAAACGAAGGTCCAGCGAAAACACTTATTGGTCCTAAAATTTTATATCCAAATATTATAGGCACCTGAATATCAGTAGATTTATATGAATGTTCAGCAATATTAATAGATTGGTCTAAAATAGAATTTCCCTCAAAAGCAGTTGCATTTTTAGATTTTGAAAAAATTAGATTTAATTCTGGTCTAATGTAGAAAGTTATTAAATCGATCTCAGTAAAAACTCCAAATTGAAAACCAGTTGAATTTTTAATATCAAGGTTATAATTATCAATTTTATTTTTAATATTTTCAATTGTACCAAAGTTATCATCATTCAAACCAAAGTTAACACCTAAGTTACCTTGTGCTGTAAGAGAAGATGAGAATAATATAAATAATAAGAATAAGATAGTTTTTCTCATAACAATAAATGAGCAATAATTATGCCACTGATTACTTTCTTTTAAGAACATCAACTGCTGAATTATAAATAGATGAGCTATTCAACCCATATTTATTCATAAGTTCGGATGGAGGACCAGATTCACCAAAAGTATCCTTTGTACCAACGAACTCTTGAGGTGAAGGTAGTTTTGTTACAAGTAATCTAGATATACTTTCACCTAAACCACCGTAAATATTATGTTCTTCTGCTGAAACAAGACATCCTGTTTTTGAAACTGACTGGAGTATAATGTCTTCATCTAAAGGCTTAATAGTATGGATATTTATTATTTCAGCATTTATTCCATTTTCAGCTAATTTTTCTGAAGCTTTAATTGCCTCCCATACTAAATGTCCAGTAGCAACAATGGTTACATCATTTCCATCTTTTAACTTCAAACCTTTTCCAATTTTAAATTTCTCAGATGAGCTTGTAAAATTTGCTACTTTAGGTCTTCCAAATCTTAAATATACAGGACCATCAAAATTTGAAATTTCAATTGTTGCAGATTTTGTTTGATTAAAATCACAAGTATTTATTACTGTCATTCCAGGTAACATTTTCATTAGACCGATATCCTCAAGGATCTGATGAGTTGCCCCATCTTCTCCAAGAGTTATTCCAGCATGAGAAGCACATATCTTAACATTTTTATTAGAGTAAGCAACTGATTGTCGAATTTGATCATAAACTCTTCCTGTTGAAAAATTAGCAAATGTTCCAGTAAATGGTATTTTTCCACCAGTTGCAAGACCAGCTGCAAGACCAATCATATTAGCTTCTGCAATTCCTGTTTGAAAAAACCTTTCAGGATTTTCTTCAGCAAAAACATTCATTTTTAATGAGCCAGTTAGATCAGCACATAATGCTACTACATTATCATTAGATCTACCTAATTCTGTTAGGCCTTCTCCAAAACCTGACCTTGTATCTTTATCTCCTTGATTTATAAATTTTTCCATATTAATAGTCTCCCAGAGTTTCAGGGTTTTGATTAAGTGCAATGTTTAATTGTTCATCATTTGGAGCTTTACCATGCCATTCATGAGTATGCATCATAAAGTCAACACCATTTCCCATTACAGTTTTCATTAATATAACAATAGGTTTACCTTTTTTAGAATTTTCCTTAGCTAAACTAAGTTTTGAATAAACTTCATTAAGAGAATTTCCATTTTCTAATTCTAGAACTTTCCATCCAAAAGATTCAAATTTTGATTTTAAGTCACCAATATCTAAAACATCCTTTGTTGAGCCATCTATTTGTTGTCCGTTATAATCAACAGTAACAATAATATTATCAACTTTTTTTGCTGCTGCAAACATAAATGCTTCCCAATTTTGACCTTCTTGAAGCTCACCATCACCAGTTAAAACATACACAAGAGAGTCATCATTATTAAGTTTTTTTGATAACGCTATACCAAGCCCTACTGAAACACCCTGACCTAGAGATCCAGAGGAAATATTTATACCGGGTAAATTATCATGATTAGTCGGATGCCCTTGAAGTCTAGAATCAATTTTTCTAAAGCTATCTAGTTCTTCAACTTTAAAATAACCAGACCTAGCTAGAGTGCTATAATAAACAGGCGATATGTGTCCATTAGATAAAATGAACATGTCATTTGAGTCACTATTATCATCTACTTTTAAAACTCTTTTATAAAGTGTAACAAAGAATTCAACACAACCAAGTGAGCCACCTGGATGTCCAGAATTAACAGTATGAACCATTCTTAAGATATCTCTTCTGACCTGTGGTACTAGGTTATTTAAATCTCCATCCATATAGGGTAAATGTATGATTAAACATATGAGAAACAAAACTCTTTAAATTCTTTTTATCATAAATTATATAGAAATAATTAACAATCTATTTATGATGTTAATTACTTTACTAATTTTGAGTTAATGAAGATTATAGATAAGTATATAATCAAGAAATATCTCAGTACTTTTTTTGTAATGTTTGGTTTATTTATTCCAATTGGAATAATGGTTGACTTTGCTGAAAAAATAGATAAATTTAGAGAAAATGAAGTCTCAGGAGATTTAATTCTAAATTATTACATAGATTTTGTTTGGTATTTTGGTAGTCAGCTTTATCCTGTTTTTCTTTTTTTAGCAGTCATTTTCTTTACCTCTAGATTAGCTACCAATACAGAGATAACAGCTATACTTTCCTCTGGTCTTTCTTTTCAAAGATTCTCAAAACCATATTTTATATCTACTTCTTTAATTGTTGTCTTTGCTCTTATAGCAGGTATGTTTATAGTTCCTAAATCAAATCAAAATTTTAATGAATTTATTTCAGAAAATATTAAATCAGAAGAAAAAAGAAAAACATCGAGATTATTTAAACAGATAAATGACAGTGAGTATATATATGTTAGCAGTTATGATCCTTCAAGGAAAAGAGGATTAAACTTTACTTTAGAAAATTTTGATGGAAATGAATTAAGACATAAAATAACTGCAACAACAATT
>NTKQ01000023.1 GCA_002457075.1 Cryomorphaceae bacterium MED-G11 | reverse complement strand
AATATAAGCTCCCAAATATTCCTGCACTTGGAATAGTATTCATGAGCTTCCTGTTTATGTTTATTCCTGCATTTATAGTTCTTTGTTTCTCTAATTTTCCATTTTCAGATTTTACTTCTGACCCATTAATTATGGAATCATTCATTTACATAATTATATTAGCTCTTTTCGGTACTGCAATTGCAAAAGTTCTATATATTAAACTGCTTGCAATATCAACACCTGTTTTTTCAGTATCTACAACTTACTTAATGCCTGTAGTTGCAATTTTCTGGGGACTTTTAGATGGGGAGGACTTTAAATTAATTCAATTCGTTGGAACTAGTATTATCTTATTAGGGGTTTACCTGGTAACAAAAAAAAAGGTGCCTAAAAAGACACCTTAATTTATATTAATAATTTTCTAGTTAAAATCAGAGTCTGAAGTTTTAACGTTAAGCTTGATGTTGTTAAACTTAATAGTAATACCTCCTGGAATTGGAAGTGTCGGTGTTACTTGGTTAATTTCATTAGGAACTAAAATCCCTTCAACTTCTTCATACTCTTTAATTGTGGTTTCAATTGATAATTGATTGCCTTCAATTTCTTGTATTTCAACTTCTTTTATCTTTAGCCCTGATTCAATAGAATAGTATTCAGTTTTGTTGTCAGTAATTTTTATCTCATAGGCTTTTTGGTCATCAACTACAGCAGTTCCAACTAATTCAATTGTAGAAAAGTCATAATTTAATTCTGAGAATAATGCTGAATTAATTATAGCTTGTTCAAGTTCTGCATCAGCTAGTGGTATTCTTTGACCGTTTACTTCATTATACCCTTGATATTTATTAAATACAGATCTCTGCACTACCATCCCTCCGGCTGTTACTGTAGCTAAAGATTGATTTTGGTTATTTTTTAAAGAATAAAATTCTAATACAAAACTTTGCCCTTGCATATTTAAGTTTGCATTACCCTTAATTTCAATGGATTCAACTTTTTCAAGTTTATTTTTACCTCCAATTAAATCAATGTATTTATTAATTATATTCTCAACGGAAACACTTGCATCTACAGAATAATCAGGCTTTTCAATAACCTCTCCAAATGCATCATAATAAATAACATCTATTTTATTTTCATCTAAATATATACTCTCTAAGTTGTCAAGTATATCATTGATCTTTCCTGTTACAACTATTTGAGCATTATCAATTAAGAAAAACTTTTTAGATGATTGCATTACATCATCTTTTGAAACAGTATTTAAATTACTAAGAAAAGTTTTATAAAAATCTTCAGGAAGATTTTCTGATCTTATAGATAAAGCTTGATTAGCAATAGTTATCGGGTTCTCTATTGACATTGCAAATTCACCAAAATAACCAGATTTAACATTAGATAATTCCTCATCTGTAATAGGATTATCTCTCATTATCCTTAGTTGATTATGCATTTCTACAATTGCACTATCAGCTACTTCTGTCCTAACAGTTGTTCTTGCTACAAACTTTGTTTTGGTTTTGGAACTAGTTGGAAGACCAGAATATGCTCCATAAGCAAATCCCTTCTCTTCTCTTATGACACTAAACAATCTAGACTCTGGTCCTGCGCCTAAAACCCTGTTAGCTACAGTTCCAGAAAAGTAATCACTATCAGAAGTTTTTCTATCAATTATATTTTGAAAACTTATTTCAACGTTAGTTGCATTTGGAACATCTACAATATGAATGGTTGTTTTGTCGGAAACTTCAGGTTCTTCAAAATCATTAATTGATCCTTCGCCAAACATTTTATCTAGTTCATTAGAATATTTCCAGTCTTCAAATAATTTTTTTGATAGAGCTATAGTCCCCTCTAAATTCACATCTCCTATAACAACAAGATATGCGTTGTTCGGTTTGAAATAACTCTTATAAAAGTTATCAATATCAGTAATATTTATGTTTGAGACTGATGCTTCTGTAGTATATTCAGATCTTGGATGATCTTTTTTATACGCAACTATATTTTCGACTCTTCTTGCAATTGAAGCAGCATTTTTTTCATCAATTTTTAATGCTTCAGTTAGCTTTGTTTTTTCCTTTTCAAATTCTTCATCTGAAAAAATAGGATATAATGCTCCTTGAGCAAACATAGTCATTGTTCTCTCAAAGTATCTAGATAGCGAAGATATAGAACCACCACTAGAATTATAACTAATAAACGATCCCATAAAATCTTTTTCCTCTATAAACTCATCTTTGCTTTGAAATTTATTTCCCTTACCCATATTTGAGGTAACTAGGTCTTTCACCCCTGATTTATCACCCTCTAAAATTGGCGGGTTATCAATAATTAGTGTTGCAGAGGCAGTTGGCAACTTGTCATTGACAACAACCATAAGTGTTAGATTGTTAGACAATTTTGTAGTATAAGGTTCTTTAAACTCAATCTCTGGAGCTGGACCAGCCTCAGGCATACTTCTATCAATTTGTCCAATTAATGAACTTGATAAGACTAGCATGGATAAAACGATAAGTTTTTTACACAACCCAATCATAACTAATATTTTTAAATTTTTTTTCATTTTTTATTCTTTAGTTTCAGGAAGATATTCCATTATTAATCTTTGATTTTTATTTAAATACTTATTTGCAGCAGCTTTAATTTCTTCTCTGGAAATTGATCTAAAAATTTCCGAGACCTTATTTATCATCGATGCATCACCATGAATATTATGATAACTGGCTAAACTTTGACTAATTCCGCTAACTGACCCTAATGAAGAAACATATATGTTCTCTAAATTATTTTGAATTTTTTGATAATCTTTTTCAGATATAATTTCTTTTTGAATACCTTCTATTTCAACTTCAATTTCACTTATCAAATCCTCAAAACTAGTCTCTCCTTGAGGAAGAATCAATACTGCAAACATACTATAGTCTTCTTGTTCAATGTTAAAAGATTGAACAGCTAGAGCCATCTGTTTTTCATCAACTAATTTTTTATAAAGTACAGAGCTTTCACCTCCACTTAGATAAGTAGATATATAATTTAGTATTGAGGAGTCTCTATCTGTTTCTGCAGGTGTTCTAAACGCATAAAAAAGAGCAGGAATTTGAATATTTGGATCATATTCTTTAACTCGCATTTCTTTAAACAACTCCTCTGATGGATAATCTTTTACTGGTTTTTCACCTTTATTAGGAATTTCATTAAAATACTGAGCAACAAGTTTCTTAGTCTCATCAATATCTATATCTCCAGCAATAACAAACACAGCATTACTTGGCGCATAAAACTTTTCTTTAAAGCTTAGGAAGTCTTCTAATGATGAGTTGTCTAAATCTTCTATATATCCAATTAAAGGATAAGTATATGGGTGTGATTCAAACAAGTTTTCCTTAAGGTACTGATAAAACCTAGCGTATGGTTGATTATCTCTTTGTCTCTTTTCTTCTTTAACTGCCTCTCTTTGAACATCAATTGTTTTTTGATCAATTACTGGATGCAACATTATTTCTGAATATCTCCATAATGCAAGCTCAAGACTATTTGACGGAAGAGTAACATAATACGAAGTTAAATCAACGCTAGTTGACGCATTACCACTCCCACCTCTTGATCGGTAAATTTTAAACCAATCACCAGAATCCATGTTTTTGGTTTCTTGACCAAGCATATGTTCAAATAAATGAGCGAATCCTTTTATGCCTTGATCTTCATCTTTTGATCCTACATGATATTGTAAAACTGTTGATATTACAGGAGCAGAATTATCTTGATGCAGAATAATATGGAGTCCATTCTCAAGATCATACTCTACAATATTTATTTCTTGTGCATTTGTAGCATAAAAAGTTAGTGCTAGAAATGCCGTAGCTAGTATTTTATTCATTAAAATTATATTAAATTGATGGCTAAGATAATCATTGTTTGCTAACTTTACCGCATGATGTATATATTTATTAAGGGTTTACAAAGATTATGTGAAAAATCAATACTAATATTAGTCTTTCTTATATATCCTTCTTTAAATTTCTCACAAGTCTATAATGTTGATAATGAAGAAGATATATCAAGAGTTATTTTAGATAATGAATATATAGTAATATCAAAATTTAAATCAGATTCTGGAAATTTTATATCAACATTAGGAGGATATTATCAGTTAAATGAAGGAGTATATGAAATTAACTTGGAATTTAATTCTAATTATGAGCAAGATAGTATAGAGTCTCTAAGCATTGCAAAGACTTCTAAATGGAAGAATATCTCAAAAGAAAACAATACGCTCAATGGAAAATGGGTAATGTCAGGAAGGTATAATAATGGAGAATTCCGAACAAGAAATACAGCTTTGCCTAGGAAAACAATGAAAGTATTAATAGATGGATTCTTTCAATGGATTGCATTCAATACAGAAACATTTAAGTTCTCAGGAAGCGGAGGAGGAGAGTATGAAACAGTAGATGGAAAGTATATTGAAATTATTCAATATTTTTCAAGAGATGATTCTAGGGTTGGAGCTGAACTTGATTTTAATTATGAAATTAAAAATAAAGACTGGTATCATACTGGATTAAGTAGTAAAGGAAAACCTATAAATGAGGTTTGGAGCATTAGAGATAATAAATAAAAATTTTATGAATCTAGAAGAAATAATTTCAATTATAAATCTAAAAAAGGTTGATGATAATAGATTTGAGGGTCAAAATTATCATACTTCCTGGGGAACAGTTTTTGGAGGACAAACATTAAGTCAATCACTTCATGCCGCATATCAAACAGTGCCTGATGATAGGATTGCTCACTCTATGCATGCTTATTTTATTTTGCCTGGAAACCTTGATGAGCCTGTAACATATGAAGTAGATAAAATCAGGAATGGAGGAAGTTTTACAACCAGAAGAGTAGTAGCTTTTCAAAAAAACAGAGCAATTTTTAATATGGCAGCTTCTTTTCAAAAAAAAGAAATAGGGTTTAATCACCAAATAAAAAAACCAAATGTATTAACTCCAGAATTGTTACTCACTGATATTCAGCAAGCAGAAGATCATAAAGATTTAACTCCTGAGAGGTATAATCAGTTAAAACAGTCACATCCACAAGTTTTTGAATTTAAACCTGTAGGTACTCATACTTTTTTACAAAAAGAAAACACACTTCCATTAAATCATTGTTGGTTTAGGCTAAAAGATAAAATTGATTTGCCCTTACCTTTTCATCATCAATTATTAGCTTTTGTAAGTGATTACCAGCTTTTAGCAACCGCGTCACTTCCTCACAGAGAAGAGATTGCAAAAACAAGAGCTTACTATGCTAGTTTAGATCATGCTTTATGGTTTCACAGAGACTTTTCAATAAACGATTGGCTACTTTACGATATGGAAAGTCCAAGTGCATCAAATTCTAGAGGTTTTGCAAGAGGAAGTATTTTTAAGAAAGATGGAACAATGGTTGCTTCAGTTGCACAAGAAGGATTAATGAGAAAATTAGTAAAATAATAGTGAAGAAATATATTTTAATCTCTTTAGTTCTCCTAGGATCTTGTCAAAAGGAAAATAAAAATACTTCAATAACTGAACCTAAAGAGGATGTTAGCTCCACAACTTTAACAAGAGATAGGATAGATTCTCTTTTAGTATCAACAAGTATTTTTGATATTTCATATAATGAAATCTATGAACAACCTAACTGGGTTAAATATACAGTTAGAGATATTGTAAAAAATGCTGATCGAGATGGTATGAATTTTTATACAGTAGATTCAATATATACATCTGATGATAATGATTACTACTCTAATAGATGGGATAGAGGCCATATGGCTCCGGCAGGATCATTTAATGATTCTTATGCAAACTTATATTCTACCTTCACTTATCTTAATGTTGCCCTTCAATATGATGATTTAAATAGAGGTGCTTGGGTTGGCTTAGAAAGTCAAATAAGAGAATGGGCTGACGAGTTGGGAGATATAAATGTTGAGATATATTTAGAATTTGATTCAGATCATATAATTCTTGAAAGTGGAGCTCATGTGCCATCAGCATTTTTTAAGTTTGTTAATTTTCCTGATAATTCAAAAAAATGCTATTACTTTCCTAATATTAGCCCTGATAAAACTTGGCAAGAATATGAAATAGAGTGTGACTGATATTTAATTAAAAAAAATATCAAATCAATAATTATTTATAAATTGAGGTTATGAAAGATCAAAAAGAGTGGAGACCACTTCCAGAATCCATAACAATAAAAGACAGTACAATCGAAGGACTTGGAGTTTTTGCTACTCAAGATATTCTAGCAAATACTGATCTTGGAATATCTCACGTATATGATGAAAGGTTTCCAGACAACTATATTAGACTCCCCTTAGGTGCGTTTATTAATCATCATGAAATGCCAAACTGTAAGGCTATTGTTTCAGAGTCACATGAATCTATTGGAAATATAAAACATATAAGAATTCAAGCTGAAAAAAATATTTTAGCTGGAGAAGAGCTAACATTAAATTATATAATTAATAAGTTAGATAATCCACTTTGGGAATTTGAATATGAGGTAACTCAATAACTATTTTTGGTAGAGATTCAATATTAATTTATTCCCTTTCCTATCTACTTTAGCTAATAAGTAATAGTTCCTTCAAGCTCAAACATATCAGCTAGATATCCTGTAACTGTATTTCCATCAACATAAATTTCGAAATTAACATTTACACCATAACTCTCTACGTATATATCGATGTATAATATGTCTTCTTCAATTTCTGTTTTTAAAATTTCAAATCCAGTATCTTCACTTCCTTCTAGAAATTCAGTCTTAAGTTCATCTCCATTATTAAATACATTCATACTTAAGTTCATCTCACCGACTTCAGGTAGGTTGAAAACAGTGATTTCATATTTTCCAAGAAACTTAGTAATTCCATCCTTAGAAGTTTCTACTTTAACTTGATTGACTGTTGATCCAGTATCTGTAACCGATATAAAAATACCGCATGAAGAAAATGTAAGTATAAGTGCTAATAGTAAGATTTTATTTTTCATATTTAAATATATTAAAATTTATATTCCTATCAAGTATTGAAACTTAAGAAAAAATTGAGATCTATTAATTCTAAAAGGATTAAAATCTTCTGGCATCAAATCAAAATCATTAATTGAACTTTGAATCCCACCAATATAAAAAATTGTTGATGGGTTTGGGTTCCATTCTAGTAATGGTTGGACATAAAATGTATCAGTAAATTTATTGTATTCAGATATTAACCTTAAACTTAAATCATTATTAAACTGGTATCTAGAAGACACTCTTGAAATATAACCATTGTAAAAATGTTCTGAACCATCAATTTTCTTTAATGATGAAAATCTTAAAGAAGGACTTATACTTAAATTATTTCCAACCTTATAATTAAATAATATAAAAAATGAGCTTTCTTTTCCAATCTCAGGTAGATCTTCATTAAATGCAATCTCTTTACCAAATGTTGCTCGGGCTTGAAAAGTTAATTTTTTTGATGGTGCGCCAACTAATGTAAGAGTTGATTTGCTAAAATTATTATAATCAACACCTAAGTAATTTCTAAAAAAATTAACAGAATACTTATAGCTAATTTGAGTTCTACCAATTGTTGTAATACTAAGATCTATATCTAAACTTTTTGATTTTAGTTTATTACTAAAATTATGACTTAAATCTCCCTTCATATTAAATGTAAACCTTTTGAGGTAATCCTTGTCCAATATTTTGTCATAACCATGAGATAACGTAAACCATTTTCTGTTATTCTTTGGAACAAATCCAAGATCAGCTCTAAAGTTTGATGATATAGCTTTGTAGAATAAGTATGAATTCCAATTTTCAGTTTGTCTTGAAACTCGGAAATAATTTGCACTTCCATTAAATTTTTCTCCATTTAATTCTACTGATTTACCTGAGAATAAATCATCAGTATCTATCCAATCAGCAATTGGTTCTTCATTGAAATTTTTTATTAATTCAAACTGAATACGCCAAATCTTATTGACAGTAAGTAAACCATCAATTCCAAAAAGGTTCCCATATCCTCCTCCCTCATAATATCGATTTGTAGTAAAAAATCCATATTTAAGCCCGTTATTTATAACTCTTTGATATCTAAAAGCATTTGCATAACTAGCCCCACCTTCTCCGAAGTAAGATTTATCTTCACCACCAATTAAATAGGGAGTATTTTGATCTACAGCAGTTAATAGAATAGATCTAGATTTTTTTCCTGCAGATGTTATTTTAGAAGATATAGAGGGAGCGTTAATAGTCCTTGAGTAAAAAGCATTATCTAAAAAATTCAACAAGTCCATTCCTTTATTAAAGTAGGGTCTTAATTCAGGGTATTGAAGAGCATATGCAGAATTAATATCAATTTGAGTTTCATCGGCTTCTACTTGAGAAAAATCAGGATTTATTGTTAACTCAATTGCTGAGGATGGAGAAAAATCATATTTTAAACCAATACCAATTTCACTAGCTGTTTTTTGGTAATCAATGGGATTATTTGATACTAATCCTCTATCACCTATTAAATTTCCAGAGATAAATGGAAGCAATTCAGTTTTACTTTTAAATTCAACATCTTTCATTATTAATTTACCACTTATCTGACATATTCTACAAGGATTATCTCTGTCATACTGATCACTTATATTTGCCACCCTAGTTCCTTCAAGTGTATAGAATCGCATTACATTAAACCCCCACTCCTGGTTTTCACCACTTGGATAAGGAATAGAATTGAAAGGAATTAAAAATTCTACAATATACCCATCATCAGTTATTGAGGATTTTGTTTCATATAAAGCATTAAAGGTCATATCATATCTCTCATCATCACTAATTGCATTTCTAGCTCTTAAATCAAGTTGACTTCCATATGCATTTGATGCTAATAGGAATACACTTCTTGCATCTTGAAAAGGATCAAACCTAAGGAAAATAGTATCTTCATTTAAGTCTCCTTCCATTTGATCTCTTGGTCTAACTTGTCCTCTTATATTTTCAGGATCACCATATGCAATTACTCCAACATAAAGACTAGATTCATTATAACTCATGTATAGTTCAGTCTCTAATCTTGCAGGTGTATTGTA
Organism: Cryomorphaceae bacterium MED-G11; assembly: GCA_002457075.1. GTDB lineage: Bacteria > Bacteroidota > Bacteroidia > Flavobacteriales > Flavobacteriaceae > Marisimplicoccus. Next base: position 4,938 of record NTKQ01000023.1, on the reverse strand, counting down.
TCCAGGTTCCCATTCATAATCTACTGTAGTTTTTAATGATTTTTTTCTTTCATCTTCTGAAATAATACCATCAATTATAATTTCAGATTGATCAACTTTATCAAGATTATAAATCTTTTGAGAATAACCCCAGCTTTGAAGTAATAAGAGAAAAAATAGTAAAATTCGTGGCATACGGATCGCTAAATTAAGCATTTAAAAATATATTAATATCTATTGGATCTTCTTTTGTCAATTTTTAATTTACCCTCATATATCCACTCATCTATTTGACCACTTTTTTCCCATTTATCAATTGTATCACCAACAAGCATAAGGTTAAAAATGAATAAAATTATTCCAATAAAGAACAAGCCTATTAATCTATTTGAAATATTATTTTTAATGTTGAATAATACTTTTGAAATGATCATTATAATAAATAATAGTGCTACTACTAAGAACAGTAAAATTGATAATTGAAGATAAATTGGCAATTCACCAATTATAACTGATAGATCAATACCACTTATATAAAAACCGTCAATACTCCCGATTATAAAGCTTTGATAATTAATTAATTTTAAAGCCCCTAGTGTAAACACTACTAAAAAAACAATAATAACTAATGATATAATAAAAAGGACAAAACTCAAGAAAACTCTAAGTATAGGAATAATAAGCCCAATGATCCCTAATAATACTGGACCTATAATTCTAAATGGAAGTAGAATTATTTTTACTAGAAAATTTTCTTTTCCTGCTTCTTCAGCTTTGTCAAATGTTTCTTTTATAAATTTTTCAATGTTTTCAAGTGTAAGGGGATACCCTTTCATATTCATTTTTTCACCAACAGTTTTGGCCTCGGGGATTGATATCCATAATAATAAATAGGTTAAAACACCTAATCCTCCTATAAAAATAGATATTATAAAAAGTATTCTAACTACAGCAGGATCTACTCCAAAATAGTTTCCTAATCCATAAGCAACTCCACCTAAAATTTTATTTTCTCCGTCACGGTAAAGTCTTTTGTTTTCATTAATTATTCCGCTTTCATTTGCAGGTATTCCAATCCAACAAACTAAATAAGCAATAACACCGAACCCTGAAAATAGAGAAGCGATAAAAAATAGTCTGATGATAATTGGGTCTATATTAAAATAATTTGCTAGTCCAGATGCTACTCCGGCTATTACTTTGTCACTGGTATTTCTGTATATTCTCTTTTTATCTTCTTTACTTGAATTTTCATTTTGACATTCTGTTTTATCTTCTTCAAAATCATTATAAGCTTCTTTGAAATCTTCAAGAGTACCCATTTCTTTAATGATATTATTTATATCCTCAATATTTAATGACTCTCTATTCTTTAATATCAGAGTAAATTTTTCTGAAATTCTATTCTCAACATCCTGAGAAATTTCATTCTCAATTTTTATTTTCTTGAAATATTTTTTTATCGATTCCAGATATTTAGATAGTAAATTATATGCATCTTCATCAATATTAAAAACTCTACTTCCAATATTTATATTTAGTGTTTTTTTCATTTTAATTTAATCATTAATATCCCTAAATTAACATCATCTTTTTTATCATAAGGGATTAGTTTATCATCCTCAAAAATCCAGTATGCAGTATCACCAAACTCAATATCCTGTTGATTACTAACACTATCTAATAAGAGACGTCCTTCATTATTAAGTTCCCACTTAAAAATATTTTTACTCTCTGTTTTTTCTTTTGTAATTATTGTTATTGAGGCAGTATTATCATTTTTAAAATCAAATATCATTTGTGTCTTCTCTAAGGTTTTTTCTATCAAACCAGAAACCATTCTAGCTCCAATCTTTTCAAATGCACTTAGTTCCTTTGAGTTTTTAATTACATCTTTAACATCTATTTTAAACTCCCATTTTCCTATTAGATCACTTCTATTATTCTCTTGTGATTGAATGTTAGAAATGAATATAAGAGACAAAATCAAAAATATTTTTTTCATTACTTTTTAGTTTTTATTATTTTATTTACAGCCTTATCAAGTTCTACCCATGAAACGTGCAAATCTTTTAGATGTTCCATTCCTTCTTTTGTCAGGATATAATATTTTCTTGGTGGACCTTGACTTGATTCTTGCCATGAGTATTCAACAAAATTTGATGATTTTAATCTATTCAATAAAGGATACAGAGTACCTTCAACTACAATAATCTTTGACTTGTGAAGTTCCTCTATTATGTCTGTGGTGTATACCTTCCCTCTAGAGATAATTTGTAGCACACAAAACTCTATTAGTCCTTTCCTTATTTGTGTGTTAAAGTTATTTGTGCTCATAAATCATTCAGTACTATGTTATACAAAGTACTGAATAATCTTCTAGATTATCAAGAATAAATCAATTTTTAATTAATCATCATTAAGATTCATCTTCTTATTAAGGGAGAAAACCTCGTCAGCATTGTAGTTATCACCATGAAGTAATTGTAACTGCTTAGTTAACAAGTCTTTCTTCTTGTTTAAACTTTCTAGATTTGATGATCTATCTATATTATTTGAATCAAGAGGAATTAGGTCAATAACATCTGACATGTAATTGAGAACTGCAGTAATTTGATTTGGAATCCATGAGATGATAGGAGTTCCCCCAGTAGCTTTTGCATATTTAGTATTAGCCATTATATATTTCTGAACAAATTGCCAATGCCCATTTCGGAAATAATAAATTTCATCAAGAATTTGAAGTAATAAGCATAGTCCCTCCTCATTATTTGATTTTTTTAAATTATCAAATAACCTACTATCTCCCATTTCATTTTTGATATCAGATAAAAAATTCTGAATACACTTCGGTCTGTAAGATCTAAGATCTAAAAGATATTTTGTAAGATCATTGGTTGGATAATATCCAATAACTCCCGTAAATATATCAGCTGTAGGTATTATATTATCTTGAGCCCCAGTTTGTCCGCGGTATTGAACAGGTTTATTAGACACACCTTCATAAATAACACCATCACCAAAAATCTCATCATTCCCCTTAATTCCCATTATAAATACTCTAAAGTCGTTGTAGTGTTTCCATCTTGAAGCTTGCCACATTATTTGTCTTCTTTCATTAATTTTTTTCATGGCAGAAAGACATTTTTTTAGAGATTTATTTACTCCTTTATCATCATTAGAGCTTAAAAAATCAAAAATACTTCCTATTAATTGAGGAGAATGTTGATTTATGTCTACATGAAGCATTATAAACCCCCTCTCATCATCCATTCCAGAAAATTTTGCAGCCATTCCAAGGTTTTCCCACTCATATCCTTTGGTCTTATCTATCTTGACATAATTACCAAGTGAATATCCATAATGATAATCTATGAAAGGATATACATCAAGTTTCTTACTAACAATTACAAAAGGCTCTGCAATTTGTGAGGGTAATATAGTATGAGCTTTTCCATATTTTTTTGTATCAATATAATTGAAGTGAGCAGGAGCTAAAAGATATGCACTTGTAATAAATGAATATGCTCTAAATAATGCTTGAATAATGAAAACATCTTCTTCTTGCTCAACAAGATCCTTCAAATTTGAAAGTTCTTTTACTCTTTTTTCAATTGCCCCTCTTTTAGATAATAATCCATCTGTCGCATCAGCTTTTTTAATTGGCATTTCATCAATTAAAGCCTGAATTTCAATATATCTTGATGGAAGTTTGGCGAGTGGACTTTTCAATGGCAGAAAACCATTTATATGGTTAACTTCAAAGAAGCCGTCAGTATAATTTTCTAGATTCAATTTAACAGGTTTTGATATAAATTTATGGAAAATTAATTACTACATGGGCCATTAGTCCAAGTATTTAATCCTTCTGATTCAGCAACACATTTATTTGAATAAGTAATGTTATCACATCCACAAACTGGCATATATTCTTTAGTACATGCAATTAATTTTTTTTCTGATTTGCAATTTTGAGTTTCTGATTTGTTACAACCACTTAACACAATGAAAATCAGCAAATAAAAACTTATTTCTTTCCGCATTTTTATTAAATTGAAGTAAAATTACTAATTAAATGGATAAGAGAAATTTTATAAAAACTCTTGGAGCACTATCTGTCTCTTCATTAGTTTCTGCATCAGAGTTAACAAAAATTAAGTCTGTTTCACTCAGCTTACCAAATACTAAAAGTGATGAAGAACTCTGGACTACTGTGAGATCTCATTATACCCTTAAAGATGATTATATAAATCTTGAAAGTGGTTATTATAGTATTATTCCTAACCCTGTTTTAGAGCATTTTATAAAACATGTAAAACATGTAAATATTGAAGGATCATATTATATGAGAAATGATCTTAATAAAAATAAAGACAGAGTAATAAGTGAATTAGCAAAACTAGTAGGTTCTACCTCTGATCAAATTGGGATAACAAGAAATGCAACAGAATCTCTAGATTTGGTAATTTCTGGTTTTCAATGGGAAAGGGGAGATGAAGCAATTTATGCAAAACAAGATTATGGAACTATGAAAGAAATGTTTGAACAAATTTCGTCAAGATATGGTGTGAAAACTAAAATAGTATCAGTTCCTAACCACCCTAAGAATGATGAAGAAATAGTTTCAATTTATGAGAGTCAGATAACTGATAATACAAAGTTAATAATGATCTGTCATATGATAAATATTACTGGACAAATTCTTCCTGTTAAAAAAATATGTGAAATGGCTCATAGCTATGGAGTTGAAGTTATGGTAGATGGCGCTCACTGTGTTGGACATTTTGATTTCTCTATTGATGAATTTAATTGTGATTATTATGGGTCAAGTCTTCATAAATGGCTTGCAACTCCGTTAGGTGCTGGTCTACTTTATGTAAATAAAAAAAACACTCATAAAATTTGGCCTTTATTAGCTAATGGAAATACAAATAAAAAAGATATAAAGAGATTAAATCA
>NTKQ01000022.1 GCA_002457075.1 Cryomorphaceae bacterium MED-G11 | reverse complement strand
ATGGGCACCAAAAGCGAGAATATCTACTTTCATTTTATGGATGATTTTATTGCTTGATCTAAATCACTATAAATGTCTTCATAAGACTCTATACCAACTGATAATCTAATAAGCTTATCCCCTATTCCTTGGATGTCTCTTTCCTGTTGTGTCATTAACCCATGAGATGTTTTCATTGGAAAGTTAACAGTTGTTTCAACACCTGCAAGGCTCATACCAGGTTTTATTATTTTTAATGATTTAAGAAAATCATAGACATCTACGTTCTTATTTAAATCAAAAGACATCATTGCTCCAAAATCATTCATTTGAGATTTAGCAAGTTCATATGAAGGATGAGATTCAAGTCCTGGATAATAAACTCTAGATATATTAGTATTTTCTTCAAGCATTTTAGCTAGAATCTTAGCATTATTCGTTTGTTCTTTTACTCTTATCAAGAGTGTCTTCATACTCCTTTCTAATAACCAAACAGTGTAATCACTTAAATTACCTCCAAAATTTTTAGCAGAATTAAGTATTCTTTCTATTCTAGATTCAGAGCTAACAACAGCTCCTGCAGAAATATCACTGTGACCTCCAAGATATTTTGTAGCACTATGTAAAACTATATCAATTCCATGGTCAATTGGATTTTGATTTACTGGACTAGAGAAGGTATTATCTATCATTGTCCAAATACCTTTTTCATTAGCTATTGAAGAAACTGACTTTAAATCAACAATTTTTAGAAGAGGATTACTGGGAGTCTCTAGATATATACCAACTGTGTTATCTTTAATTTGATTAGAGAAGTCTTGGGGGTCTAAACCCTCTGTAAAAGAATATTCTATACCAAATTTATCAAACTCAGTTTGAATAAAATTTCTAGTACCTCCATATAAGTCATTTTGAAATACAATATGATCACCAATTTTAACATTAGCCATTATAGATGTACTAATAGCTGCCATACCTGATGTAAAAATTAAAGCCTTCTCACCATTTTCTAATGAGGCAATTTTTTTTGATAAAAATTCTTGATTTGGGGTGTTAAAATATCTAGGATAAGGTTTTTTCTCAGCATCACCGCCATACCATGGATAGGTGGTTGACATAAATAAGGGAGATACTATTCCTTGATACATAGTATCTTTAATCTCACCTTCGTGAACACATCTAGTTGAAAAACTTTTCTTAGTCCCCATTAGTAATCCAAGATACAATTTCTTCAGAATCTGGTCTAGTCTTGGGAGCAATTATTTTTTCAACCTTACCATCTTTGTTTATAAGGTATTTTTGAAAATTCCATGTGACTTTAGAATCTTTGTAATTGTTCTTTGATTTTTGGGTAAGAAATTGATAAATAGGATGTTTTTTAGAGCCTTTCACAGTAATTTTGCTCATCATTGGAAATGTGACACCATAATTTTCTTCACAAAAGTCCGCAATTTGATCATTTGATCCTGGTTCTTGCCATAGAAAGTCATTAGATGGAAATCCAATTATTACAAAATTAAAATTCTTATACTGTGAATATAACTTTTGAAGAGACTCATACTGATAAGTTAAACCACATTTAGATGCAGTGTTGACTATCATAATTTTCTTTCCCTTTAGTTCTGAAAAATCAAAAATATTTCCAGAAATATCAGCTACTTTAAATTGATGAATAGAATTATCGGTAGCAATTTGAGACGTAGCAGTTAAACACATAAAAGTTAGTATAAGAGTTAAGAATCTTTTAAACATAATGGCACAAATATAAGTTTATATGCCAGTTGGTGTTCATAAATAATTGTTAAATAGAATTAACTATCCCCAAAAGTTGATCAATCTTTGTTGATGCACCGCCCACCAATACACCGTCAACGTTATTAGTATCAAGTATTTCTTTAGAGTTTGATGAATTAACGCTACCACCATATAATATGGGTATTTCTTGAAGCATATTCTCTTCTAATGTTTCTTTGACTTTTGTATGTATTTCTTCAATATGTTCAATTGATGCTGTTTTACCAGTACCAATAGCCCATGTGGGCTCATATGCAAGGGTTAGTTTTAATTTAGAGTTGTCTTTAAGGTTTGTACTTAATATATCAAAAGGCACCTGCTCATATGAATCAAAGCAGAAAATGACATCTAAATCGGAATTTAAAATAATTTCAAGTTTATTATTAATTTGTTCGTTAGATTCATTAAAATTTGATCTTCTTTCTGAATGACCCAAGATAGTCTTATTAACACCTATTTCTTTCAGTTGATCCAAACATATACCACCGGTAAATGAACCTAAATTTTGAAAATCAAAATTTTGACTAATAACGCTAATGTCAGAATCTTGAAGAATCTCTGCAATTTCTGCTAAATACAAACTGGTTGGAGCAACTTCAATGTTCAAGTTATCTTTGTTATTAATTAATTTAATATTATGGGCTAGTTTTAATGAGTCTTCTTTATTCAAACTCATTTTCCAGTTACCTACGATGTGAAGTTTTTTCATATTATTCTTTCAATAAAATTTGGGCAAATACTGAATAATTTAAAATATCTTGAAAGTTAGCATCAATTCCTTCACTAACATTTGTTTTACCATCATTCTTTAAAATACTTTTCATTCTGTAAAGCTTTTGGATTATTAAGTCAGTTAAACTTATTACCTCCATTTCTCTCCATGCTTCACCATAATCATGATTTTTAGCAAGCATTAACTCAAAAGTTTCGGTAACATTCTTGTCATAAAGATCAATAATTTGACTTGAATCAAGATCTGGTTCATCAACTACACCTTTATCTAATTGAATTAAACCCATAATAGAGTAATTAATTATACCATAGAATTCAGATGATTGATTTTCTTCAATTTTATTATCTATATTGTTTTGTAAATTTCTAATTCTCTGAGCTTTAATATTAATTTGATCAACCAAAGAGATTATCCTCAAAACTCTCCATGAAGAACCATAATCAGAGTTCTTATCAATAAATATTTTTCTTGATTTACTTATTATATTATGATATTGTGACTTTGTATCTTCCATATGAGATTTTAGCATAAATTTGGAAAAGAAGAATAAAAGTATGACTTTAAATTGTAATGGAAAAATAATAGATTTCTCTACTAAAAAAATCATGGGAATTGTTAATATTTCCCGAGACTCCTTTTATGATGGCGGAAAATTTAATACTATTGAAAAAGTAAATTCTCATGTTTCAAATCTAATATCTAATGGGGCAGATATAATTGATTTAGGAGCTGCAAGCTCAAAACCAGGGTCTAATCTTATTAAACCAGACGATGAACATAATTTAGTTGATGACTATATTAATGAATTAACTTCCAATTTTAAAAATGTTTTATTCTCAATTGATACTTACAATTCATCAGTAGCTGATTTTGCTCTTTCCAAAGGGTTCTCTTTTGTTAATGATATTAGTTCTGGAAGATATGATCAAAAGATGTTTGAAATTGTGAAAAAATATAATGCAGGGTATATTATGATGCATATGCAAGGAGATCCTATAAACATGCAAGAAAATCCTAATTATCAAAATGTAATTAAATCAATAATTTCATTTTTTAAATTAAAGATTGAAGAACTAGAGAGTTTAGGTTTTACAAATATTATTATTGATCCAGGATTTGGATTTGGTAAAAATATAGAGGATAATTATAAAATTTTAAAAGAATTAAATCTTTTTCAATCACTTGAAAAACCAATTATGGTTGGCCTATCGAGAAAATCGATGATCTATAAAGTATTAAACATTTCACCTCAAGAGGCGCTTAATGGGACAACAGTATTAAACACAATAGCATTAGAGAAAGGTGCAAATATTCTAAGAGTTCATGACGTAAAAGAAGCTATGGAATGTAAAAAGCTTTTAGCGAAACTATACTAATTCATTTTCAATAAATTGTTCCCTGTAAAGTTTTTTAAACTTACCATTATCAATATTTAATAATTCTTTGTGATTACCAAACTCTAAGATTTTACCATTTTCCATGTAAATAATTTTATCTGCAGATTCTACAGTAGACAATCGGTGAGCAATAATAATTGATGTTTTATCTTTTGTTATTTTCTTTGTAGCTCTTTTAATTAAATCTTCTGAATAAGAATCAATTGATGATGTAGCTTCATCTAATATTAAAATATCAGGATTGTTAACCAATACTCTTAAAAAAGCTAGTAACTGTTTTTGACCTGATGAGAGTGCCCCTCCTCTTTCGCTTACATTAAAGTTATAGCCACCTGGTAGCGATAGAATAAAATCATGAATTTCCAGATCTTTAGCTGATTTTTTAACATCTTCTAATGAAATGTCTTTATTAAATAAAGTTATATTATTGAAAATAGTATCTGCAAACATGAATACATCTTGAAGTATAACACCTACTTTATTTCTAATATTATCTAATTTGAGTTCATCAATATTGTTACCATCAATTAAAATTTTTCCTGAGTCAATCTCATAAAACTTAGTTATTAAGTTAATAATTGTACTCTTTCCACTTCCAGTTGGACCAACAATAGCGAGTGTTTCACCAGGATTAATCTTAAAAGAGATATCATCAATCACTATTTGATTTTCAACATATGAAAACTTAACATTCTTAAATTCAATAAGACCATTAAAGGAAGTATGCTCAATTTTACCATTATCCTTTATTTCTGAATCATCTTCAAGGATTTTAAATATTCTTTCTGTAGAAACCATACCCATCTGAAGTGTATTAAATCTATCTGCAATTTGTCTAAGAGGTCTAAATAATAATCCTGACATTGAAATAAATAGGAATAATGTTCCCAATGAAATATTTTCACCATTTAAATTATTAAATCCCCCATACCATACCAATAGACCAATACAAATAGATGTAGAAATTTCAGCAAGAGGGAAGAAAATTGAATTTATCCAAACAGTCCTCAACCAAGCATCTCTGTGTTTAATATTTATATCATTGAAATTATTTATTTCTAATTGTTCTCTATTGAATATTTGAACAATTTTAACCCCACTTATTCTCTCTTGAACAAAAGAATTAAGGTTAGCTACCTCTCTTCTTACTTTTTCAAAAGCTACTTTCATAGATTTTTGAAATACTCTTGTGGCATAAATAAGAAATGGAAATATTGAGACGACTACCAGAGTTAACTCTAAATTAATAATAATCATTACAGTAAGCACGGTTACCATTTTTAAAATATCTGCAATTATCATAAATAATCCTTGAGAAAAAATACTAGCAATTGTTTCAATATCATTTACTGTCCTAGTAACTAACCTTCCAACTGCATTTTTATCGAAAAAAGACATTTTAAACTTTAAAATTTTCTGAAATACGTCTACTCTTAGATTTTTTATTACTTTTTGACCTAGCCAGTTAGCATAATAAGTAAATAAATACATAAATACCACTTCAAGAAAAAGAACAACCATCATTATCATAATTATTGATCTCATTCCTTCATAATTTTTCAAAAGAAGATAATCATCAACTACTATCTTAAGAAGATATGGTGTAAGGGTAGAAAGAAGTGAGATTAAAATTGCTGAGGTTAAAACTCCATAAAAAGTAATATTATATGGTTTTACAAAAACCAATAGTTTTGTAAATAATTTAATATCAAGAATATTACCCTTTACTTTTTCCAAATCTCTAAAATTATTTCTTCATATTTTATTTCAGTTAAGAATAAACCTAATGCTGGAACTGAGAGACCAGCTTCACTCCTATCTCTAGAATCTAATATTTTTTGAAAATCTGTATCGGTAATTTTTAATCTACCTACATCTATCATTGTACCAACTATAGATCTTACCATATTTCTTAGAAACCTGTTAGAAGTAATTGTAAATTTACATCCACCTTCTATCATATCCCATTTTGCATAAGAAATATCACAATCATATGTTTTAACATCAGTATGAGATTTTGAAAAGCATTTAAAGTCAGTGTGGTTTAGAAGTTTTAAACAACTTTGATTCATTTTTACAATATCTAGTTCATCTCTTATATAATATGCTGAATTATAATTAAAGGGATTCTTTTTTGAATTAATAAAATACTCATATGTCCTAGATGTAGCATCAAACCTAGCATGACTATCCTTGTTTACTAAAGATAATGATTCTATACATATATCCTTTGGCAACATCATGTTCAATGATCTACAAAAGTTATCTTGACTAAAATCTACATTAATGTCAAAATGTGCAAACATCTGTCTTGCATGAACTCCAGTATCAGTTCTACCGGCCAAAGTAAGGTCAATACTAGAGCCAAGAAATTTAGACATATTTAATTCAACACATTCTTGAATGGTCTCAGAATTAGGCTGTTTTTGCAGTCCATGATAATTTAATCCCTCATATGAGAATTCAATAAAATACCTCGGCATATATAGTTAAATTAGATATTTGCTGAAATTAAAAATAAATTCGTAAATTCGGGGTAATATTTCTTCTTAGAAGTACTTTTCTATTAACATTTCAAATCAAAACTTTCTATAAACATGTACGATATTAAAATGCTCAAGGCTAAAAAAATAGCTGAGCTTATTGAAATTGCTGATCAAAAGGGATTAAAAAACCTTAAAGGTCAAAAAAAACAAGACATAATTGATGCTATTATTGGTAATTCAGAAGATAAAAAATCAGTAGAAGTTAAATCAGAGTCTGAAAAAAATCCAGTAGAGGTTAAATCAGAGTCTGAAAAAAATAAAAGACCATATCGAGTTGATAGAAACCCTAGAAATCATGGTAACAAGAATCATCACAACAAAAATTTTTCTAACAGAAAAGAGGATAATTTTAATAAGGATTCAAGAAGAAAATATAAAGAACCAGACTTTGAGTTTGATGGAATAATAGAATCAGAAGGTGTTCTTGAGATAATGCAAGATGGCTATGGTTTTCTTAGATCCTCAGACTACCATTATCTTTCATCCCCTGATGATGTATATGTGTCCATGTCACAAATTAAACTTTTTGGCTTAAAAACAGGTGATACCGTTCACGGTACAGTCAGACCTCCAAAAGATGGTGAAAAATATTTCCCTTTAATCAAAATTAATAAGATTAATGGTCTAGGTCCAGAAGTAGTTAGAGATAGAATCTCATTTGAACATTTAACTCCATTATTTCCTGAAGAAAAATTTAATTTAGCAGCAAAAGAAAGTACGATTTCAACAAGAATAATTGATCTCTTTTCACCACTAGGTAAAGGTCAAAGAGGTATGATTGTCTCTCAACCAAAAACTGGTAAAACAATGTTACTTAAAGATGTTGCTAATGCAATTGCTGCAAACCATCCAGAAGTATTTCAAATAATTTTATTAATTGATGAAAGACCAGAAGAGGTCACCGATATGCAAAGAAACGTTAAGGGAGAGGTTGTAGCCTCGACATTTGACGAGCCAGCTGATAGACATGTTAAGGTTGCTAATATGGTTTTAGAAAAAGCTAAAAGATTGGTAGAGTGTGGTCATGATGTAGTAATACTTTTAGATTCAATCACAAGATTAGCTAGAGCGTATAATACAGTTCAACCAGCATCTGGTAAAATATTAAGTGGTGGAGTTGATGCTAACGCTCTTCAAAAACCAAAAAGGTTTTTTGGAGCTGCAAGGAATATTGAAAATGGAGGATCATTATCAATTATATCTACTGCTCTTACTGATACAGGCTCCAAAATGGATGAAGTTATTTTTGAGGAATTTAAAGGAACAGGTAACATGGAACTTCAATTAGATAGAAGAATCTCCAATAGAAGAATATTTCCAGCTATAGATCTAGTATCATCTAGTACAAGAAGAGATGACTTACTTCTAGATGAAGCTACAATTCAGAGAATGTGGATAATGAGAAAGTATTTAGCAGATATGAATCCAGTTGAAGCAATGGAATTTATCAACGATAGATTTAGAAAAACAAAAAGCAATGAAGAGTTCCTTATATCAATGAACTCCTAACTATTTAAGCTTACTAAGCTTTGATTTAAGATTGGATGCTTTATTTTTATGAATAACGTTTTTCTTTGCTAACTTATCAATCAGTGAAACTACACCTGGAAAAAGTTTACCTGCCTCCTTCTTAGTTTTAGATTCTTTTAATTTTTTGATAGCATTTCTAGTAGTCTTGTGCTGAAGTTTATTCAAAGACTTCTTTGTTTCATTTGAACGAATTCTTTTTAAAGCAGATTTATGATTTGCCATAATTATTTATTTTGTAGCCCGTAGGGGAATCGAACCCCTCTTTCCAGGATGAAAACCTGAGGTCCTAACCGATAGACGAACGGGCCATCAGGGTGCAAATTTAATTTAAATTTTAATATTTCAATAAGATTTTGAAAATATTACTTTATAACGTGCCGGCTTACCAGAATAAATACATGTAACCCCTTTAGAATCAAGGTTTTCAGGTATACACCTAATTGTAGCTTTTGTTTCACTTTTAATTGCTTCTTCTGTCTCATTAGTTCCATCCCAACCTGCTATAACAAAACCACTTTGATTTGATATTAATTCTTTAAACTTATCATAAGAATTGACTTCGTGAGTATTTTTCTTTAACCTTTCCTTTGAATTAGAAATCATTTCAGTCTGAATAGTTGTTAAAGAAGAACTGACAATATCATGAAGGTTGTTAAAGTCTGAGGAAACTTTTTTAAGATTATGTCTGTAGAAAATATCAAATTCATTATTATCAATTTCCTTTTCACCAATAACTATTCTCATAGGAATTCCTTTAACTTCAGAATCATTAAGCTTAAAACCCAGAGAAGTATTCTCTCTGTTATCAATTTTGACTCTAATTCCTCTATTTTTTAATGATTCATTTAGTTCATTTGTTTTATCCAATATTTTTTTAGGATCATCTTTGGACTTGATTAAGGGGATTATAATAATTTGAATTGGAGCAAGTAAAGGAGGTAGAACTAAACCAATATCATCGCTATGGGACATAATTAATGCACCCATTAGCCTAGTTGAAACTCCCCAAGATGTTGCCCAAACATATTCAAGTTTACCTGATTTATCAGCAAACTTAACATCAAATGCCTTTGCAAAGTTTTGACCTAAAAAGTGAGAGGTGCCAGCTTGAAGAGCCTTACCATCTTGCATTAATGCTTCAATACACAATGTTTCTTCAGCACCTGCAAATCTTTCAGATTCAGATTTATATCCTTTCACTACAGGCATAGCCATAAAATTTTCTGCAAAATCAGAATATAAATCATTGATTAACTTAGTTTCATCAAGTGCTTCTTCTTTTGTAGCATGAGCAGTATGACCCTCTTGCCATAAAAACTCTGCTGTTCTTAAAAATAATCTTGTTCTCATTTCCCATCTAACAACATTTGCCCATTGATTGATAAGAATTGGAAGGTCTCTATATGATTGAATCCATTTTTTGTAAGTTTTCCATATAATCGCCTCGCTTGTTGGCCTTACAATCAATTCTTCTTCAAGCTTTGATTCTGGATCAACAATTAATTTACCCTTTTTCTCAGGATCATTTTTCAATCTATAATGGGTAACTATTGCACACTCTTTAGCAAAACCTGCAGCATTTTTTTCTTCTGCTTCAAATAATGATTTAGGAACAAATAATGGGAAATAAGCATTTTCATGACCAGTTTCCTTAAACATAGTATCAAGCTGTGATTTCATTAATTCCCATATAGCAAAACCATAAGGTTTGATAACCATACACCCTCTTACATCGGAAGATTCAGCAAGTCCAGCTTCTGAGACAATATCATTATACCACTTTGAATAGTCTTCTTCTCTAGAAGTTATTTTTTTTCCCATAAACTCAATGTTATTTATAATTATAATAAATAATTGGCATAATTATTGTATTTTATATAGTATATGTAAAAGTAATAATATTAGTTTAATAAATTATTTATAAATTTGTTTAGATGAGAAAAATTAAAACCCTTTTTAAAATTTGTATAATTTCTGCATTATTTGTTAGTTGTTCTTCATATCAATTAGCATCATATTACAGTGATAATGATGGTATTTATGTATCAAATGAAAGAGGTATTGATTATGAAGTTGTATTCAAAGATTTTGCTGATGAATCTCTACTGGCTAATTCATCTAATGAAAGTGATTCTGGAAATTTACCATGGGGAGCTAATCCTGACTCTAGAGAAGTTATAAATAATTTCTTTCCAAATTTTGGAAGATTTTATTTTGATCCTTTCTCTTATAATATGGGATTCAATCCATTTTTCTCTAACAACGGATCATTCATAAATTATGGATTTAGACCACCTTTTTTCTATAATAGCTTTGCATATAGTTTAGGTTACCCTTTTTATGGTCCTATGAATTTCTATTTTTCTCCTTATGCAACCTCATTAGGTAATTACTATTGGTACATGATGAGAAATTCTAGATATTACCCTTGGTATAATGGTGGAATGTATGATACTGCATATAAAGATCAATATGGAAATGAAAAAGCTAGTACAACTAGAGTTAGTTTTAGCAACTCTGCTTCAAGAAGAGGAGAAAAAAGCTCAACTACTGAAAGTTCAAGAAAAAATGATGCTCAAGGAGTAAGAGTTTCAAGTTTATATTCAAGACTTGGATCGTATGGAGGAGTATACATAAACAGAACAGGAGATTCTGACTTTGATAGAGTTAATAAAAGCCCAAACTTAAGACAGGTAAAGGACAATAATTTAATCGGAGTTTATTCTCGAGGTAATTCATACCAAAACAATATTAACAGAAATAGATCTATTCCCAACTTAAGTGCTATTAAAAACGATTATGTAAGAGAGGCATATAGACAAGTAAGGTCTGTTAATCCAAGTCAAAGAGGAAACTCTTTTAGCAGAAACTCTACATATGACAACGTTGGTTCTACAAGTCGTACTCAATTTAACAATTCTTCTACTAGGTCAAGACCAAACTCATACTCTGGTAGTTCTTCAAGATCATCACAAGGAGTGAGTTCCTTCTCCTCTGGTGGTGGAAGCCGTGGTGGTTCAAAAGGTAGTTCTTCAGGATCAAGAGGCGGAGGCGGTAAGATAAACTAGATGTTCAAAAAAGTTTATTTGCTATACTTATTCTTAAGTATTAATTACTTATCTATATCACAAACATACGAGGACGTATTGAGATATAATTCATTTAATCATGAAGGAACATCACGGTTTAATTCTATGGGTGGAGCTTTTGGTGCATTAGGTGGAGATCTTTCAGCAATTTCAATAAACCCTGCAAGTTCTTCTGTTTTTCTTGATTCAGAAATTGGAATTACTCTAAAATATAAGAACCAAAAAATTAGTAATAATTTTAATAACTATAATTCTAATTCAAATAATGATTTGTTTTCATACGGAGGTTCTGGTGTTGTATTAGTTTATGAAAATAGAAAGTCAAAATTTTCATTAGCATATAACCTGAGTGTACTAAATGATTTTAGTAGTTCATATAATTTATCAGGGAATAATAGTAATGGAATAGATAGCTATTTCTTAAATTATGCTAATGGAATTCCTTATGAGGACCTATTGATTTATGATGACGAAACAACTCAAAGTGTTTACACTTATTTAGGAGATAATTATGGTTATGCTGATCAACAAGCTTTTCTTGGATATCAAAGTTATATAATCAATCAATCAGGTGAAGATATCACCAATTATGTTTCTAATTCTAAATATGATAATTTGAATCAAGCTCTTCAGATTAATCGAACTGGAGATCACTTTAAACATAGTGTTAATTTTGGTACTTCTTTCAATAATTATCTCTTTACAGGTATAAATATAAACTTTCATGAGACATTATTTGAAGAAACTAAAGTATTCAATGAGAATGGTTATTCAAATGACTCTAATGTCAACAGAGTTCTTTTCAAGGAGGATCTTTTAGCATTAGGAAATGGAGTTTCATTTCAAATTGGAACCATAATTAAAATTAAACAGTTAAGATTTGGACTTTCCTATACTAGCCCTACAAATCTTAAAATTGAGGAGGAGAATTCACAACTTATTGAAACTGATATTAATGAAAAAGAGGGTCTAGCTAAATATAGAATTGACCCAAATACCATAAATATTTATGATGAGTATAAACTAACACTTCCATCTAAGTCCTTATTTAGCCTAGCATATATATTTGGTAAAAAAGGTTTACTAAGTTTTGATTATGAAATAACAAAATTTAAAAATTCTAAATTTGATGACAATAATGGTAAGGATTCCTATTTAAATTCACTTAATTATTCAATAGAAAATAAGTTAGCTGGTTATTCTGAGTCTTTCAGATTTGGCGGTGAATACAGGATTAAAAATCTTAATTTAAGAGCAGGTTATTTTTCATATAAAGGTCCAGACTCAAGTCTTGATAATAAAATAAGTGGAGTATCTGCAGGGCTAGGATTAAACTTCGATTATTCCGAATTTGATATTGGAATAACAAAGTCAAATAATTATAATCAAAATAGATTATTTAGTAGAGGACTGATTGATAAATATTCTATTGATAAAAATATTTTGTCAATTTATGCTTCATTTACCATTAAAATTTAACTTCGTTTTAACTTCATTATAACTATCTTTGTGCAACTCAAATATTATTTATGAAACTTCATGATATACTTAAAAATGACATTGATTCCCTGGGAGATGATCACCTTGGTTCAAGCATCAATAATCCAATAAGAAAAGATGCTTTTAAGATTTCCAACTCAGAAAAAATCAAACTCATCCAGGAAAAAATGCATGATATCCTTGAGATAATAGGAATGGAAATGAAAGATGATAGTCTTAAAGGGACCCCTAAAAGAGTAGCAAAAATGTTTGTTAATGAAATCTTTGGAGGTCTTAACCCAGAAAATAAACCTGTTGCATCTACTTTTGACAATAAGTTTAAATATGGAGAAATGTTAGTTGAAAAAAATATTACACTTTATTCAACTTGTGAGCATCATCTTCTCCCAATTGTTGGTCTTGCTCATGTTGCATACATATCAAGTGGAAGTGTTGTAGGTCTTTCAAAAATGAATAGAATAGTTAAACATTATGCTGATAGACCTCAAGTTCAAGAGAGGCTCAATATTCAAATTGTAAAAGAATTAAAGGAAGTTCTTAATACTGAAGATGTTGCATGTGTAATTGATGCAAAACATCTATGTGTAAACTCAAGAGGAATAAGAGATTATAACTCAAGCACTGTAACTGCTGAGTTTGGAGGTAAATTTAAGGAGACAAAATACAGAAGAGAATTCTTAGATTATATTAAATTAGAAACAGATATTTAATGACCTTAAAAGACTTACATATATACAATTCTTTAAGTAATTCTAAAGAAAAGTTTAAGTCTATTGAAAAAGGGTCTATTGGAATGTATGTATGTGGACCTACAGTATATAGTGATGTCCACCTTGGAAATTGTAGAACATTTATTTCTTTTGATGTTATATATAGATATTTTATTCATCTTGGTTACAAAGTAAGATATGTTAGAAATATAACTGATGTAGGACATTTAGAGGAAGGTGGAGAAGATAGAATATCCAAAAAGGCTAAACTTGAAAAACTTGAGCCAATGGAAGTTGCTCAAAAGTATACTAATGATTTTAAAAATACACTTTCCAAATTTAATGCATTGGATCCTAGTATAGAGCCAATTGCATCAGGTCATATAATTGAACAAATCTCTATTATCCAAGATTTAATAGATAAAAACCTAGCTTATCTATCCAACGGCTCAGTATATTTTGATATAGAAGAATATGAAAAATTAAATGATTACGGAATTTTATCTGGTAGAGATCTTGAAAATCTGAAGTCAAATTCAAGGACATTAGACAATCAAGAGGATAAAAAAAATGAATTTGATTTTGCGTTATGGAAAAAAGCTGACAACAACCATTTAATGAAATGGAAATCACCTTGGAGTGAAGGATTTCCAGGTTGGCATCTTGAGTGTACTGCTATGAGTAAAAAGTATTTAGGTGATTATTTTGATATTCATGGAGGTGGTATGGATTTAAAATTTCCTCATCATGATTGCGAAATTGCTCAAAGTAAAGCTCATACAGGGAAAGATCCAGCTAAATATTGGATTCATGCAAACATGCTAACACTTAATAATAAAAAGATGTCTAAATCGACAGGTAATAATATTTTACCAGTTGATTTAATTACTGGCAAAAACAATATTTTTTCTAAACCATTTGATTCTAATGTTATTAGATTTTTCTTCCTACAAGCTCATTACAGAAATGTTCTTGATATTAGTGATTCTTCACTTATAGCATCTGAAAAAGGTTATAACAGACTTCTTGAAATTATAAAAAGAGTTAAGGAAGCTGAATTATCAAATGAAAAAAATGATATTTTATTTGACACAATTAAGGAGTGGGAAAATAAATGTTATACATGTTTAAATGATGATTTTAATACACCTATGCTAATTGCTGAGTTATTTAATTCTACAAAATTTATTAACGATCCTGACGTTAAAATAAGTAATCGCGAAAGAGATTATTTTCTAAACTTGATGAATACATTTTTGAATAATATACTTGGGATTAATTTTGATGACTCAACCATTTTAAATAATGATTCAATTCTTGAAGTACTTAAAGAAGTGAGAGATGAAGCTAGATTAAATAAAAATTATGATCTTTCAGATAAGATC
>NTKQ01000021.1 GCA_002457075.1 Cryomorphaceae bacterium MED-G11 | reverse complement strand
TATCCCAACCAGCTTTTCTTTTCACATTGTATCCTTTTAAGGTTTTATATCTACAAAAAGCATCTTTAATTGTTCTAGCCATTACATGATGTATTCCAGGCTTCCCATTAGCAGAGGGTGGGCCTTCAAAAAAAATAAAATTGGGATTATCCTTCTTGTTGAATGATTTAGAAAAAATATCATTTTTAGACCAAAAATCCTGGATCTCTGATGAAATTGATGTAAGTGAAAAGTTTTTAGATTCTCTAAATCCCATTGTGCATTAATTAATGGCGAAATTAATGATTTAGATCAAATAAAAGTAAATATAAAGGGTTATAATTTAAGATTTAGACCAAGCTGAAAGGATCTTCCAGGGGCAGAAATTCCAGAAGCAAAAGTTCTATAGTGAGAGTCAAAAACATTTGTTAAACCTAATCTTAAAGTAACATTAGAGGAAATATTTTTACTTCCAAATATTGAAAGATCAGACCATTTTGGAGTTCCAAGATAGCTCAATAATCCTTCGTTATTAATTATGAATGGGGTCTCATCTAATCCATCTTCTCCTCCAAAGCTATATTCGCCAGGATTCTTTGCTTCACTAAATTTGTAGATAGCTTTGAGGTTAACACCTCTTTTTGAATATGAGAGTGCAAATGATCCAAATAAAGGAGAAATAGAAGGAAGAGGTCCATAGGCGTCATTTTCATCTCCTTTAGTATAAGTTATACTATAATCAAACTTTAAACTATTTATGATTTTTGAGAAACCATCAATTGAGAAACCGTGAATAAATCGATTACCAAGATTTTTATTTGAAATGGTAGTAACTTCTTCTCCGTTATATATTACTGTCGATAGATCGGGTGTGGTTATGTCTGAGAAGACAATATATTCATCTCTCCCTATATGCCTTGAGATAATTGTGCTAAAACCTCTTAAGGAAATATAATTTCTATTATTAAGAGATCTAAAGTCAATACCTAGGTCTAAGTTATATGCATATTCTGGTTTTAGAAATGTGTTTGGAACAACCAATAAACCATTATTCTCTCTTATTTTTCCAATATCATCAATATTTGGGTTTCTAAATCCACTAGATAAAACTGTATTTATTTGAACTCTTTTACTAGGTCTTAATTTTATCGAGACAGTAGTAGTTAATGCTTCAGAGTTAAGGTTTACCTCAGATAGCTGAGGATTTACAGAGATAATATCATTCCAACTTGCTTTAAGCCCAGTAAATGTTAGTCTAGTACCAATGTTAAAAGTAAAAAACTCGCTCATATTCCAGGACCAATTCACGTAGGATGCAAAACTTGTATATGAACTTCCATTACTTGGATATCTGGTAGGAATTGCAAATTTATTACTAAGCCCTGTTACTTGATTTCCCTGTGTTTCAATTATTTGATCATATGCTTTTGAATAATTGTAATTATATGTAGACTCAAGACCATAGGAGATTGAATGATTATCATTAAAGGAAGTATCAAAATCACCATTAAGGCTAAATACTTTGAGATCTTCAATTTGATGTGACCTGTTGAGGGCATTAAATTTTCTTTTAATTCTACTCTCATTTATCTTTTGAAACCCGAATGTAATTACACCTTTTTTCATGAACTTTCTATTTGGGAAAATCTTCAAACTAGGAGAAATCAAAAGTCTTTTTTGAGGTCCATAATACCATTCACTAAATTTTAGGGAATTTCCTTTTGTAATACTCAACTGATCAAATCTATCAATATCACTTGACTCAGAAAACTGAATATTTATATTTAGTAGGTTAGTTTCTCCAAGTTTTACTAAAAATTTTTGAAATAAATCAACCTGACTATAACCAGTATTTTTTTGAATGTTTTCATTTGGATTAGATGATGGTTCTGAATAATATGAGTATCTAGAGTTTTCGGAATATAGAGGAGTTAGCCCCCAGTTATTAAAACCATGGTCTCTGTTTTCCCCCATCTTTATGTCTCCAAATTTAGATATAGATATAGATGTAATACTACCCCAGTTTTCACTACTATAATTAGTTATAAAATTATTTGAAAGACCTTGATTTGCAGAAGTATAATTAGACGTAAAGCTAGATTTTATTTTTTCAGAACCCATAAGAATTGGGCTTTTAGTGTAGTAATGAATAACACCTCCCAATGCATCAGAGCCATATCCCACAGAGGAGGATCCAAAAATCACCTCTGCTCTTTCAATATTATTTGGATCAATAGTAATAGAATTTTGTAAATGCCCAGAACGGTATATAGCATTATTCATTCTAACCCCATCAACTACAATTAACACTCTGTTAGCTTCAAACCCTCTAATAATTGGACTTCCTCCACCACCTTGACTTTTTTGAACTCTTACTCCAGGACTTAGTTCAAGTAATTCTGCTCCAGAGGCTGGAGAGGATAAGAATAAGTCCTCAGATTTAATTACGGATACTTTTTCAGCTATTTGATTGACATTAGATTCAGATCTTGCGACTGATAAGATTACTTCTTCAAGATTTTGACTTTCTGATTGAAGGTAAATTGTCATACCATTTAAAACCTCAGTCTTTAATATTTTTAATGTTGAGTAACCGAGTAATTGAAAATAAATGTTTTCATCTGATGAAAATAAACTTAAATCTACGACCCCATCAAGATCCGTTATTATAGACTGAGATTTATTCTCATTAAAAATAACAACATCTGGAAGGTTTTCATTCGTAATTTCGTCTTTAACAGTAATTTGTTGGGCAAAAGATAGAGTTGAGAAAAAAAACAGTGGAATAATTATCCCCTTCAACAATAGTAATTTATTTAAATATTTCTGCAAATACATTTATTGATTTAGGTGTTTTGAACATTTGTAAATGTAGAGAATAATAGTCAATTATATAATTTAGAATTCTAGTTCTAGATTCACTTTTTATGTTCATACTATTTAAATCCTCAAATTCCGTGCCTAAAAACTCTTTGAATAGGGTTAAGTCTTTACCACTAAGATTATTTCCAATGGTTTGTGTTGCACAAGTTGATCCTGATTCAAGATTAAAAAAAGAATCATTTTCATTATTTATATTAGGATAAAATCCAATAAATCTTGAAAGTTCAATTAGAAATTTAATATGAAAATTATTACAACTTTTCACCTGATCATACCAAGAAAGAGTATTTAATAAAAAATTAAATAAGTCTTTGTTTACTGTTGTCTCCTCTTTAAAAATGCTATTTAAAATTTCAGATAAAAATATAATAACAGAACTTTTTTGAATATCAGCATGAAGACTCGTGTAGAGCTTTTCAGATTTTACTTCCTTAATGAAGCCAAGATTTCTTCCTTCAGTATAGGAGTAATTTAAGCTTACTATGTTAAGGGGAAAAAAATGGGCTTTGCTAAATTTAGATTTCTTAGAACCAAAAACACCCTTTACTATAAAAGTTTTATATCCAATGTCTTCAAGATAACAGGAAACTATTAAACTGGTCTCACCATTTTTTATCGATCTAATTACTAAGGCTTTTGAATTTGGCATTTAATTTAAACTACTCCTTGAGCTAGCATTGCATCAGCTACTTTTACAAAGCCTGCAATATTTGCCCCTTTTACATAGTTTACTTCATCCTTAGATGATCCATATTTGATACATGAGGTATGTATATCTGACATGATTTCTTTTAGCTTTCCATCAACGACTTCTCGGCTCCAATTATATTTTAAAGAATTTTGAGCCATTTCTAATCCAGAAACAGCAACACCTCCCGCATTTGAAGCCTTACCAGGCGCATATAAGATTTTGTTTTCAATAAATACATTAACTGCATCAGTTGTACATGGCATATTTGCTCCTTCGCCAATTGTTTTACATCCATTTTTTATTAGTGTCTTTGCATCATTTAAGTCTAATTCATTCTGAGTTGCACATGGAATAGCTATGTCACATTTTATTGACCATGGATTATTATTTGCATGAAATTCAGCTTTGGAATACTTATCAATATAAGCTGATATTCTATCTCTTTTTATGTTTTTTAGTTCCATTATGTATTGCAGCTTTTCTTTATCAATTCCATCCTTATCATAAATGAAACCAGAAGAATCCGAAAGCGTTAATACTTTAGCTCCCATATCTATGCATTTTTCTGTTGCATATTGGGCAACATTTCCAGACCCAGATATAACAACTGATTTTCCTTTTAGTCCTTGGCTTTGGTGCTTTAACATTTCATCAATAAAATACACTACACCATATCCTGTAGCCTCTGGCCTAATAAGTGATCCACCCCATGAAACTCCTTTACCAGTCAATACACCTGAAAATTCATTTTTAAGTCTTTTGTATTGACCAAACATATAGCCAATTTCTCTTCCACCAACACCTATATCTCCAGCAGGAATATCTTTATTTGGACCAATATGCCTAAATAATTCTGTCATAAAGCTTTGGCAGAAACGCATAACTTCTGTGTCAGACTTGCCTTTTGGATCAAAATCAGAGCCACCTTTACCGCCACCCATTGGAAGAGTAGTTAGAGCATTTTTAAAAACCTGTTCGAAGGCTAAAAATTTTAATATACTTAAATTTACAGAGGGGTGAAATCTAAGACCTCCTTTGTATGGCCCAATTGCAGAATTCATCTCAATTCTATAGCCTCTGTTAACCTGAATTTCTTCGTTATCATCAATCCATGCCACTCTAAAAGAAATAACTCTTTCAGGCTCAACCATTCTTAATAAAATATTCTGACCGTAGTAAATATCTTTAGATACAATATAAGGAATAACAGTCTCTGCAACCTCAGTAACTGCCTGTATGAATTCAGGCTCATTTTGGTTTTTTTGATTTACTTCTGATAAAAATTGTTTAATAATTTTTTCCATTTCAATCACTTGTGTTTAACAAAGGTAGTACAAAAAAAGAAAGACCTCCAAAAATTAGAGTTATAATCGCCTGACAAGACCAGGCCAGCCAACCATAAGTCAATCCAATTTCAGTATTTATTCCAAAATTTAGCAAAAATAAAGAAATAGCTAGCGGATATACTCCTAGCCCGTGATTAGAAAGCGAAATACTAAAAACCCCAACAACAAATGCTGGAAAAATTAAATTATTATTTATTATCTCTAATTCAGGAACTGAAAATTTTATAACGAAGAATGCCAAAATATAGCATGTCCAGATAAGTGAGGAAAATAATAAAAATGGGAATAATTTTTTTTTAAGATTTGTTAATGATAGAAACCCTTCAATAATTCCCTTAAAAAATATTTTTATTTTTTTAATTCTTGATACAGCAAAAATTATAACACAAAACATCAAAATAGAGACAATTAAAATAGTATTTATGTTTTGATCTATGTTAAATAGTAATTTATCATCAAAAAATGATTCTAGAATAACTTCATACTGAAGTAGCCAAACTAGAATAAGTATAAATAAAGATATAGTTATATCAATAATTCTTTCTGCTGCTATTGTGCCAAAAGTTTTTCCAATCGGTATTTTGTTGTATTCACTTAATATAGATGCTCTAACTAGCTCACCTGATCTAGGAATTGCCATATTGGATGTATAGCACATGAATACACTAGCAACACTTATTATGGTGTTTGACTTATAGCCAATAGCATTTGATAAAAACTGCCATCTAAGCCCTCTGATTATATCTGCACAAGCACCAAGAGTCATTGCAGCAATCACATATTCTATTTTAGCTGATTTAATATAATTCCAAATTAAAGCCCTTTCGCTTTCTGATGTAACCCTAAAAGTTAGATATAGAAAAAACACACCTAGTAGAATTGGAATTAGTATTCTTAGTTTTTTCTTCAATTTTTTACAGGCTTATATTATCAATTAATCTAACGTTTCCAACTTTACAAGCTATGAAAGCTCTTTTTTCTGAGATATTTATAAATTTTGAGAGATCTATTATTTCAAAATATTCTAGGGTAATCCCTTCAATTGAGTTGATATGTCTATCAACCTCATTTTTAATTTTTCTGTAATTAAAACTACTATTCATTTCTTTAGCCTTCAAAAGAAGTTTAATTATTTCACCTGCACTTTCTCTTTCTTTTTTGCTCAGAAGCTTATTTCTTGAGCTCATGGCTAATCCATCTTTTTCTCTAATTGTTTTACAACCAACAACATTTAAATCTGGATTAAGTTTTTCTGCTAACGATTTTATTAAGATCAATTGTTGAAAATCTTTTTCTCCAAAATACGCATTATCTGGAGTAAATATTTTGAAAAGTTTTTCAACGATAGTAGCAACACCATCAAAATGATCTGGTCTTTGCTTTCCCTCCATAATATTCATAAAATCTCCAAAATTATATTTTTTTGACTTTTCATCCTGACCATATAAGTCACTGTCACTAGGGGTGTAAACTAAAACATTATTAATGTCCTTAAGTAGTTTTAGGTCATTATCAAGATTTCTAGGGTATTTTTTTAAATCTTCTTTATCATTAAATTGAGTAGGGTTGACGTAAATAGAAATTATTACTTCTTTATTTTCGCGAACTGCTCTTTGAATAAGTGATAAATGTCCCTTGTGCAATGACCCCATTGTAGGAACAAGCCCAATAGATTTGTTATTGCCTAGGGATTTTAAAAGTTCTTTATGGGAAGAGTAAACTCTCAATTCTGAGAAATTAATAATCTTAAAGATAATGTTTTTATATTCTTACTCATAATTTTCGTAATTTTGCACACTAAGCCAATATCAAGATTTTGAAATTATTGAAAGACAAAAAAATATTAGTCATTTCATCAGAGGTTGTTCCTTATCTTCCTCAAACCGAAAAGGCAGTAAATTCATT
This sequence comes from Cryomorphaceae bacterium MED-G11, assembly GCA_002457075.1. Lineage (GTDB taxonomy): Bacteria > Bacteroidota > Bacteroidia > Flavobacteriales > Flavobacteriaceae > Marisimplicoccus. The sequence goes on along the minus strand of NTKQ01000021.1, from coordinate 8,014 downwards.
CTCAGTATCAAAAAAAATTAATGTCAATGGTGGTATGACTAGGATTTTTATGCCAAAATATGGCATGATAAATGAAAGGAGACATCAACTACATGAAGTTATTAGACTTTCAGGGATGAATATGATAATCAATGATTTATACATGCCTTTAATAATAAAGGTTGCTTCTATACCAAAGGAAAGAATGCAGGTTTATTTTATTGATAACGAAGAGTATTTTAAAAGGAAGGAATTGCTTTTTGATAAAGATGAAAAACTTTTAAAAGACAATGATGAAAGAATGATTTTCTTTACAAAAGGAGTTATAGAAACAGTTAAAAAACTAAATTGGACACCAGATATAATTCATCTCCATGGTTGGTTTGCATCCTTGTTTCCTCTTTATTTAAAAAAGCTATATTCAGACGATCCTGTATTTGATAAAAGTAAAATAGTTTCTTCCATTTATTCAAAATCTTTCGATGGTGGTTTATCAAAAGATATAACTGAAAAAATTGAATTTGATGGAGTTGAAGGAGACCTAGAATTAATATCTGAACCTAATTTTGAATCTTTAACTGATTTAATGATAAAGTTTTCTGATTCCGTAATTCTTTCCTCTGATAACATAGACGAATCTACATCTAGTTCAATAAAGAAACACTCTAAAGATTTTCTTGAATTTAAAGATTCCTCTGATGAAGAAAAATTAATAGATTTTCTATTAAAAAATATTGAATAAATGTATAGTAAGAAAATTTCAATAATTCTTTTAATTATATTTTCGTTGCCTCTCATTACATCTTGTAACAAAGACTATTATTCGGTGGGAATGGAAATATTAGATCAACAATTCCAAGATTTAAAATCTGAAACCTTTCCAATTTTCTCATATCAAGAATCTCTAGATAAGGTTCAGACAAATAATTTATCTAATGTGCACCTTGGTGTATTTAATGATAATGTTTTTGGTCAAACAAAGTCTAGTTTTATATCTCAACTGGATGTTTTCTCACTTCAAAATTTTGGAGATTTTAGTCAAACTGAAGAAACTGAGGGAAGTCTTACGAATATAAGAGTGATTAATGAACAAGAAGAATTGACAGCTGTTTATCTTGATCTTCCATTTTTTAATAACACTAATGATTCAGACAACGATGGTGTTATTGATATTTATGATGTGGATCCTATAGACCCTTTAAGTGATTCAGATAATGATGGGTTATCTGATATTATAGAGCTTCAGGCAGGAACAAATCCCTTAAGTAGTGATTCAGATAATGATGGGATTTTAGACCCTAGCGATACTGATAACGAAACTTATAATGTGGAAAGTCAGGTTTATGAAATAGATTCAGTTTTTGGTAATAGAAATGCAGAATTTGATCTTAAAGTATACGAGTTAACTTACTACTTAAGTTCTTTGGATCCAGCGAATAATTTTGAGTCATTAAAGGAATATTTTTCTGATGATGACTTCTATAAAAGAGGGAATTATGGAAAAATATTACATGATGAGAGGGTAAGTCTAAATTTTGAGGAAGTTCCTGTTTTGTTTACAGAGGATGACCCTACCACAGACCCTGATGAACTAACTCAAGTAAATTATTTTGAAACTCCACGAATTAGAATCCCATTAGATACAGAATATTTTCAGCGATATATTATTAACATGGAGGGTTCAGACCAATTAGTCAATCAGGCGAATTTTAACAATTACTTTAAAGGGCTTATAGTCAGGGCTGAAAACTTCTCAGATGATTTATATATGATGCTTGATATTTTTAATGCTAGGGTTGTTTTAGACTACAATTATAATTATTACAATACCAATGGAACAGATGACGTGTCAGATGATATAATTGAAAAAAAGAACAAGTCGAATATCATTCCTTTGGGAGGGGTTACTATAAATCTTTATGATCATGTAAATTATGATCAGAAAATATTGGCTGAAGTTAATTCTTCAAGTGAAAATATTCCCTCTGAAAAAATATATCTCAATGGATCAAAATTCATTTCAAAATTAAAACTGTTCTCTAATGATAACTCCATATCTTCTGAATTAAGTTCGTTCAAGGCGAAAGATGTCTTAATAAACGAGGCTAGTCTTATATTGTATTTAGATGAAGACATTCGTCCATCAAGCTATAAGTTTTTGCCAGAGCGTCTATATATTTATTCTTACGATAATGGTGAGCCAATTGAGGACTATTTAAAAGATTTCTCTATAGATTTTTCTCCTACTGCTGTAAACTCTGACAAGTTCCGGTTTGGAGGTCTTCTCCAATATGATTCTAGTAACACTCCTACGAGTTATAAATTTAATATTACGAATCATGTATCTAATATAGTTAGATACGATTCATTGAATATAGATCTTGGTCTTACAACGAACTCTAATATAGATGACATGACTATGAGAAATGGCTACTTGCCAAACATGAAAAGAATTTCACTTCCAAGTTCTTCAATATCCTTACCATTCCCTGTATCTTTATTTGGATCAAACCCTGATCAATCAAATCTTTCAAAAAGAATTAAATTAGAGGTTCTTTACACTGAGTATTAGAATATATTATAGTGATCGTTAAATTAATAAGTTTATATTATAGATAGATAATATTTAAATACTTATGTAGGACTAAATAAGAGTTAATAATTTTTACCTATAAGATAAAATTATTAATTAAAGTAAAAAATAAGATTTTCTTATTTTCTGTCTTTAAGCTTCTCTATTAATTCAGGGATTACCTCAAATGCATCTCCCACAACCCCGTAGTCAGCAGCCTTGAAAAATGGTGCTTCTGGATCACTATTAATAACAACTTTAACTTTAGATGAGTTAATTCCTGCTAAATGTTGAATTGCACCGGAAATACCGATTGCAATGTATAGGTTAGAAGAAACTGGCTTACCAGTTTGCCCAACATGTTCGCTATGTGGTCTCCATCCCATATCTGATACTGGTTTTGAACAAGCAGTAGCAGCACCTAGTGTATCAGCTAATGATTCAATCATTTCCCAGTTTTCAGGTCCTTTAAGTCCTCTGCCGGCAGAAACTACAATATCAGCATCAGCGATGGTTATGCTGCCAGTTTCTTTTTCTATTTTAATAGTTCTTTGATTAGAATTAACTTTTTCTGGACTAAAACTCTCAACTGTTGAGTCATTGAAGCTTTCAATCATTCCAAATGAGTTAGAAGAAACGCTTATAATTCTTAATCCATCAATCATTTCTGTTGAAGAGAAGGCTTTATTGGTAAAACATGTTCTTTTTACAACAAAAGGGGATATACTTTCAGGTATTCCCACAACATTAGAAACATATGAGGAATCAGTAATTCCAGATAAATGAGCTCCTAAAAATTTTGAATCAGCAGATGAAGATAATATAACAACTGAAGAATTTTCTGACTTTATTACCTCTGCTAGTGCGTGTGAATACTTTTTTGATGAAAATTTTTCAAAATCAGAATTATCAATTGTTATAATTTTATCTGCTCCATATTTTTTTAAACTATCTGTATCAGAACAATTGAAAACCAACCCTGATACTTTAACACCCATTTTATCTGCGAGTGCTTTTCCATATGAAAGAGCTTCATAGGCTGTCTTTTTATATTTATTTTCTTCTGATTCTATATATACGAGTACTCCCATATTAAATTACTTTTGCTTCGTTTTCTAAAAGATCTATTAATTTGTCTAATTCGTCAGGTTTAACAAGTTTTACTTCACTTTTTGCTTCAGGTTTATGAAACTTTTTATCACTTGTTTTGGCACTAATATTCTTAGCCTCTAAAACCTCAAGAGGTTTTTGTCTTGCCATCATTATACCCCTCATGTTAGGAATTATTAGATCACTCTCTTCAACTAATCCTTTTTGAGATCCAATTACTAATGGAATTTCACATTCACTTATCTCGGTTCCTCCTGAAATCTCCCTTGCACAAGTTGCTTTTGAATCTGTTATCTCAAGACTTACACAATTAGTAACAAAGTTATAGTTTAATAAACCAGCTATAAGTCCAGGCACTAGACCACCATTATAGTCAATAGATTCCCTACCGCATATAATTAAATCGTAGTTTATTGATTGGCAATGAGCTTCAATTTCTTTAGCAACAGAATATGCATCATTAGCATCACAATCAATTCTAACAGCTTTATCTGCTCCAATAGCAAGACACTTTCTTAAAATTGTTTCTGCAGATTGATCTCCAACGGTAAGTACAGTTACATTAGCAGCGTTAGATTCTTTCATCCAAACAGCTTTTGTTAGACCAAATTCATCATTTGGATTAATAATATATTGAACACCATTTGAATCAAACTTTGAATCATTTTCAATAAAATTGATCTTTGATGTTGTATCAGGCACATTACTTATGCAAACTAAAATATTCATTATGATTTAATATTTAAGATAATTTCTTAGACCTTCGGTAAACTCACCATCAGAAATTCTATTGAGTTTAATAATACCGTCATTATTATTAATGTTAGATGTAACCCTTCTTTTGTGTAAGTTTTCGTAGATATCAATACTTATTTTTTTTCTTTTGTTTAGACTATCATAGAGTTTGATAGAACTAATTTTTTCAATCCAGTTTTTCTGAACAGTCCCTTCAAATATTTTAGCTTTTGAGCCACTACCGTAGCTAATAAAACCAATTTTTTTATCTTCAAAATCTTTATCATTTTCAACACCATCAACTAGTGAGCTTATTAGTGCCATGAAAATAGAAGCTGTATACATATTCCCAATTTCTGAAGAGGCCTTTTCTCCTGGAGCAATTTTATCTTCAATAAATTTCTTGTAAAGGTTTGATTTAGAAACTTTTTTTATCCAATCCTTATCAATATTTGATTCAGGTCTACCAATTTCAGAATAAATTTCTTCAGACCTACCATTTTCTGACATCCAATCAAGCCATTTGTTTATTATCATTCTTCTACCATGAAATGCATAAGGAAGATGAAAAATTATATTCTCCCATTCATTTAATACATCTCTCTCATTTTGCTCATTAAAATTTTCAAGAGCTTCATATACTCTCTCTTTATAGCTTTCATTAGAAAATTGACCTTCAAATATTGGCTCTTCTTTGTAAACTTCTATAAGATCATTTGAGTCTGACCAAAACTTTGAGTTAGCACCCTCTAAAATAGTTTCAGCTTCATTTGAAGATATCTCTTGTTTTAAAAGTTTAGCAGCTTCAATTAGAATATTAGATTTTTTGAATAGTCTACGTGGTTTAAAAAAGTCACCAATACCTTTAGTGGAGACTCCCCAAGAACCATTGAAAGATATAATTGATGGATCATCACATATTAACATTGAGACTGATCCAGCTCCTTGCGTATATTCTCCAGTGGAGTTTAGTTCATATTTTGCTATATCTGATGCAATTACAATAGCTTTTCTGTTTTTACCATTTCTTACCCAGTCACAGCAGTTTTGCAGAGCATCAACAGCTCCTGCACATGCAAAAGTTAGGTCAACAATATCACAGTTCTTAAAACATCTTTCACCATACTGTTTAGCGAATACTTCTTCAAGAATCTCAACCACATACGATGATGTAGGTTTAGATGCATCTACACCACTTTCTGTTCCTAAATAAACTCTACCAACTTCTGTCGGATTAATATTATTTTCTTTTATTAAACGGAACAGAGAATTGGCTGCTATCGATGCAGAGTCCTCATCATAATCAGGTGTAGCCATTTTTTTCAGCCCTAATCCGTTAATTAGTTTTTTGGGAGGGATATCTCTTTTAATAGCTAACTCTTCTATATCTACATAGAGGGAAGGGACATAATACGCTATGGAATCGATACCTACTTTTTTCATCATAATTGCCAAAAATCAAATATAGTTACATAAAAGTTTATGCAAAAAAAAAGAGCAACCAAAGTTGCTCTTTTTATGATAAAATTGTGATTAACTAGAAGTTAAAAGTTAGTTTACCTAACACTCTTCTTCTAATAGTTGGTAAATTAGGATATGTCTTGTAAGCAGTATCCGTAAGGTTTGTAGCAGTAATGTCAAACCTTAAACCAGGATTAAATCTGTATCCTACACTCATATCAATTAAATTCTTAGTTTCTACCATACCATTCCAGAAACCTTGAACTGATCTAAACTTATCATCGTGTTGGAATGACATTCCAAACTGAAGACCTGATATAGGAGTATAGTCCATACCCATTCTCCATTTCCATGCTGGAGCATTTAGATATGATGTATTAAGTAAATCATCATCATTGTCTTCTCCTGGAATCCACTCGTTTTGACTTAACCATGAAGCATTTGCCCAAAGTCTTAAGTCAGAGTTAGCAAAGTAATCCATGCTAACATCTCCACCAAAGTGAGATCTTTTAGCATCTCCTTGAGTAATATATCCTGTTGTAATGTGAGTTATTCCATCTCCTTGAGGAACTCTATCAGACTCAACAGCACCAATAGCGCCAAATAATGGGCCTAATTGACCAACGAAACCTGCACCACCTGCTTGAAATGCTCCGTTAATTCCACCTAAAGTTTGAGCTACACCGCCTGCAATTGAAGCTTCAAGTGAAGGTACACCTTGCGCTGCAAGAGCACCAGAAGCAACAACACTAAATGGAAGTCCAAATTGCGCTGCAAGTCCTTGATATGTCTGTGTTGTAATAGCAGTTAAAGCACCAGTTACGTATGCAGTAGCATCAGCAGCAACAGCTGCTCCTAAATCTGCTGGAATATTTGATCCAACTAATGCATATGCATCTCCAATTGCACTAAAGTTTGTGAAACCAGTGTTAACATAAGAATATATATCAGCACTAATTTTTAACTTTTTACCAATAACACTGCTAAACCCTAGTTCAAAGTTTTCAACAGAACTAAATCTTCCAGTTCTTGTATTTCTGTTACCAGTAGTTTGAGTAGGTTCGAATAAATCATAAGGAGCTAAAATTCCTGATCCACCTTGTGGTCCAGCATAATTAGCAAAAAATGGTGTTAGTAATGGTTGAAGCGGAGGAGCCTGAGCATATAAACCTGCAAGAGACAGACCAGCAACAGAACCATAAGGAATTGCGAGTGGTAATCCACCACCTGCAGCCGAAACTGGAAGATCAACAGGTAAACCTGCCAAATCAATTACTTGATTTGCTGGATCAGCAAAACGCTGTGCAGTACTTTGTCCACTTAACCATGCGTCTAAAACTCCAGGTGCCGGTACATTTACTGGGAAGTCAATATACATTTGAAGCGCACTAGGTCCAGATAAAGCTTTGTTATATGAAAGTCTCCAAGTTGTTTTCTCAGAAGGCTTATATACAAGAGCTGCTCTAGGAGCAAATTCTCCTGCGCTAATAAAACTAGCTTGATCATATCTACCAGCAACTACAAGATCTACTTTTTCAGACATTGTTAAAGTTCCTTGTCCATATATACCATTAGTTATGTAGTCATCAGAATCCTCATTTCTTCCCCATAATGTATATTCAGAGTCAGAATCAGTATTTCTATAATCATATCCTACAGTCCATTCTGAATCAAATAACCATGGCATATCAAAATTGTACTGAATTTGAGCTTCCATTGTTGTTCTTTTGGCTACCTGACGTAAACCTGTACCATACAAGAATGTTGGATTATCTGTTCCACCACCATCATTATGGTCTATAAAAGCTTGAGCATACCAGTTACCCATTGTAGCCTGAACTTGACCCCAATATGTACTACCATCAGCATAACCAATACCTAAGTCTTGAAAGAATAGACCACCTCCATTAGTCATACCTGCACTAACTTGATAATTTGTATCATCACTTGGTCTCCACTCTAAATTTGTGTCAATAGCAAAATTGCTATAGGTATCTAGAATAGCGTTTCCTCCTGTAAAGTCATAAAGTACAGGTCCATTTGCAGATAAAAGAGGGTCAACTGCCATGTTTGTAATAACAGGTTGTCTAATTATACTATTAATTCCACCAACGTTAGCAGCTAATGCAGCTTCATCATCATAAGTAAAATCATCAC
>NTKQ01000020.1 GCA_002457075.1 Cryomorphaceae bacterium MED-G11 | reverse complement strand
ACCACCTACATCAGCATATTCAGTAACTGTATGTACTTTCCCATCTTCATTAAAATTTAACACCACATAATGCTTGAATGTTGCTTCTTTTCCAGTAGATGAATTAGTTATATCCCATGTTCCATACATCCTTACATTATTTGGTCCGGACATTGCATCAGAAACAGGATATGTATTTCCTCCCCAGAAACCAATATCAGTGCCTGGAAGACCACCACCTTCAGTAAAGGAAATATTTTCAAAGTTACCCATCCAGAAAGAAACATTTTCTTTTATAACATCAATACCTTCTAGCATTTCTGCATTGATTCCTGGTCCGTACCATCTAATAGAATCAGCAAATATAGAAACTACTTTGTCATAGTCTCCTTCTTCGTAACCTTTAACGAAATCATTCTTTAAAGTCTCTACATTTTTTTCAAATGTGTTTGAATCTGCTTCGCTAACTCCTGTTGTTGGAGCTTCACATGAAGCAAATAAAATAATTAATAATAAAGCTAATTTTTTCATAATTTAAATTTTGTTTAAATCAAAAATAAAAAAACCCCTGATTTTCAGGGGTTTAATTATAATAAAAAATTAAATTTTATTTTATTGGATCTACATCATATGCTTCTACAAATTTTGTTCTATCATAGAATGCACCAGTCCATTGGATTTTTTTATCCTCACCTACAAAGAAAGTTGCACTGTGATAAGGAACAGTAATTGATGTATCATCGTTAGCAAAAGTTTGAGGACCCCAACTTAAAAGAACATGAAATTCAAACTCTTCACCATCTTCATTAGTATCCGTCCCTTTCATTGCCATGTAATTTGTATCATCTCCAGATGTAATATTCCAGATACTTGTAGTTGATTCAAGCATATCTCTTATAGCATCTTTGCCTTCCATGTTCACTCCGTTAGGAAAAGACCACATAGCATCATCAGCATACATATCAACAACTGATTCAATATCACCTGAATTCATTGCTTCATATTGCTTATTTGTTAGCTCTACTAATTCTGATTCATCTATAATAGTAGGATAATCTGAACTTACATCAGATTGATTGTTTTCGCAACTTATAATTGCAAAACTTAGTAATAGTGTTAAAAATATTTTTTTCATTTTAATTTATTTAAGATTATTTAGTTTACTGATTAGGCACAGTTCCAGTTATATTTTCAAGAATTATTCTGTTTATCCATCCATCTGGATTAGCCTTTTCAAATTTAGCATTAAGAGATTTATCAAGTCCTTCTAGTGCTGCACCTCCAGCCATATGTTTCATCACGTTTGTTAAATTGTCATATACATCCCAGAACATGATAGAGGCACTAGTGGAATTTTGAGGAGCAATTCTTGAAGCATAACCCCATCCAACTAGACCTGACTTAACTAGATTTTTTTTGAAATGTTTTTCAACATCTTTATTAACCTCAATAATTGTGTTTAAATCCTTTGGTTTTGCAAAGTTCAAAATTACGAAGTTACCAGGTGTATCTGATTCAAGTGTTTTCTCAGTTTGCCAATAATAGTAGCCTCCTGTTTCCCCTCCAAGCCCTGAATAAAGAGTTGCAGGTTCTATGCCATATTTTTCAGTTGAGTTGTTCCACCACTGATTTCCAGCCATCATAGTTTCATAATTATCAAAAACATGGATCCATAAATAGTTCATGCTATCAGGGTTATTTTCACCTATATTAGGCACTCTTTTCATTAAATACCATGCTTTAATGGTTCCTTTTGAAACTTCATCTTGAGCTAATTCTGTAACATAATTAGTCATAATATTTTCAAAGTTCTCTTGATTTTCAGAAGGAACATTAACAGTGTGTATATAAAAAACTTCCTGTGAAAAAAGTCCAAATGATAATAGTAAAAAAAGTATTGTAAATGTTTTTTTCATTTTAATTGATTTATAGTTAAGCACTAAATATAATATATATTTTATAAATTGGTTGTATGAGAAAAATCTTCACCCTTACGATATTCTTAATTACAATCTATTCAAACTTTACTTTTGCTCAAAGTAAGGTCTTTGATAATCTTACAATGAAAAGTGAAATTCTGAATATGGAAAGAAACTATTCAGTATATCTTCCACCAGATTATGAAACTTCATCTAGAAGTTATCCTGTGCTTTATTTACTCCATGGACTTGGTGATGATCATACTGGATGGGTACAGTTTGGTGAGGTAAAGAAAATTGCTGATAATTCTATTTTAAATGGAGAATCAACTCCTATGATTATTGTAATGCCTGATGCAAATACCGGATATGTAGGGTACATCAATATCCCAAATGAAAATTGGCTTTACGAAGACTTTTTTTTCAATGAATTAATGCCTCATGTTGAATCAAAATATAGAATTAAATCTGATAAAAGATTTCGAGCTATTTCAGGACTATCAATGGGTGGTGGTGGCACATTAATATATGCATTACATAGACCTGATCTTTTCTCATCTGCAGCTCCTTTAAGTCCTGCAATAGGTCCTACAAATCCCAATAAATTTATTGAATGGATTTTTAGAAACAATTATAACTACAATTATGACTTTGATTATATCGAAGGAGATCTTCAGGCTTTGTTAAATAATAATCATCCAAGAATTTTGATAAATAAAATTCCAATCAGTGAAATAAATTCTGTTAGATGGTTTATTGATACTGGAGATGATGATTATTTATACGAAGACAGTAGTCTACTCCATATTGACTTTAGTGATAAAGGGATAAATCACGAGTATAGAGTAAGAAATGGTGCTCATACTTGGACATATTGGAGAGAATCTCTTCCAACTGTTCTAGAATTTGTTTCTCAGGGATTTCATCAATACTAACCTAGCCAAAAAATAGAATAAATTTTATTTTGATTTCGTTGTCAATTTTTCTTAAAAGTAAAGAAGGACGATCAATAGAAAAGTCTGATAAATTAAGAGTGAATTCTCCATTTATTTGAGTTGTATTATCAATTTTAGTTAACTCAACATTCACATCGATATTTTTCTCTATTCCGTGGAATTCAATTAGCCCTTCGATGTTTGATAGACCATTTTGACTATTAACACTTATTGATTTAAAAATAATATTAGGAAATTTTAGAGCTTCAAGTACTCTGTAAGAATTACTGTCAAGACTAGAGTTTCCACTTTTGAAGTCTACCACTTTAGCAACTATTCCAATATTTAGAATATTCTCATCATCTATTTTAATTAGACCAGATAAATTATTATTCTCTGCTGACCATTTATGCAAAAAATGATTTCCAGAGTAACTAATACTTGATTTAGTAGTATCAATATTTTTAAGTTCCTGGGAAGTTAAATTATTAAGAGTTAATATTAATATTAGAGTTAATAATCTCACTAGAAGTCTATTATTATAGAAAGCATAGCAAAAGAATAACTAGCAAATGCTGAATAAGCTGCTGTTCTATGAGCCTTTTTATCTTCATCTGATAGCACATTTGTTAGAATCATAGCTGGAACATGAATATTAGCAAGAATCTTGTGAACTTTAATATTATTTAATCCTTCTTTTTTTCTTGAAACCAATGGTGGTGGAGAAAATAATGAAAGACCAGCACCAGTAAAATATGTCATTGTAACAACTTTTCCAAGAGTCTTATGAGTATCATAAAGTGAGTAATCACCGTTATATAATTTTCCACCTAAAATTCCTTGAGCAATCATTCCTGCGAATGTAACATAACCAAGTATTTGATGAGCTTTCAGCATTTTTTCTCTCAAGACTAGCTCTTTCTCTCTATTCTCAAGACTAAGTTTTGAGACACCTGTTTTTCGGAATAAACCATTTTCTCCCCAAAATATTTTTTGAGTAAAAATCATTTTTTCAGGAAGTAAAGAAGTTTTTTCGTCATCTATTAAACTTTCAAACTCTTCAAAAAAGTCCTGACTAAAAGCTGAGCAACTAAAAAAAATTGCTAGACTAATTGTCAATATTACTCTTCCCTTTGCAAAAAACATTTTAGCTAGTAGTTATGGTTAAAGTTTCACTATTCAGGGATAAAGATGATGAATATATTTTTAAATCACCTGAAGTTGATGCTGAACCACAATTTACAGTATTATTTCCGTCAATACCAAAGCTGTTTCCATGGGTTGCACATTTGAACTTTTCATTTGTATATGACCATGCATTTTTAGTCCCACTATGAGGACAACAGTTATCAAAAGCTCTATAATTTGTATTTGAAATTTTTAAAAGTAGGATACCTACTGATGTTAAATTAATATAGTCGCCAGGATTTGTTATTGAATTAAATGTAGAGTTAGTAAGGTCTAAGGTTACTGTATTTCCACTTTCGGTAATCCCGTTACTTGATTGAGAATCATTTCCATAAGGATCACCTGATGGATTATTTGAATTAGACGCATATGAAGACTCGTCATCGTCTGATTTTGAACAAGCTTGAATAAAAGAGAGACCAAAAAAAGCAAATGTAACAGTAGGACAAGTATTCTCCAAAAATTTTCTTCTTTCCATAAAATTTGATTAAATTTTAATTAAATCTAATATGCATTATTTGTAATTAACTAATTATAGCAGACTTTAATATACTTTTAACTATAAGAAATGACAAAATTTAAAGTTGAAAATAACATCAAAATTGCTGAGACTCTTCCCTCAGAGTTCTATAAATCTAATAAGTGTTTTAATGATTTACGAGATAAAGTTTTCTATAGATCATGGCAGTTAATTGAACATGAATCGATATTACCAGTTAATACAAATGTTTATCCTTTTGATTTTATGAAAGATTATATTGATGAACCTTTAATACTGCTAAAAGATGAAAACGATGAATATAAATGTTTGACTAATGTTTGTACTCATCGAGCTAATATAATTGTCAATGATAGGTGTAAGGTTAATGATTTAAGATGTATGTATCATGGAAGAAAATTCCACTTGGATGGAAAATTTAAATCAATGCCAGAATTTGATGATGCAAAAAATTTCCCAAGAGAATGTGACAATTTAAAAGAATTTCAACTAAGAAGTATGGGTCCGTTTCTATTTGTTGGTCTTGAACCTAGCTATGAAATAAATACAGTATTTAGTCAAATTACTGAAAGAGTAAGCTTTATTCCTCTTGATAAGTTAACTTATAGAGGAGATTTGAGTAAAGATTATCTGGTTAATTCTCACTGGGCACTATATTGTGATAATTATCTTGAGGGGTTCCATATTCCTTTTGTACATAATGATCTAAATAATGTTCTAGATTATGGTGATTATGATACAGAAATTTATGAAAATTATAATTTACAAGTAGGTTACGCAAAAGATGGTGAAGAGACTTTTGATATTCCTGCATCACATGTAGATTTTGGAAAAAATGTTGCAGCATATTACTACTGGTTATTTCCAAATATTATGCTAAACTTTTACCCTTGGGGATTATCTATAAATATTGTTAAACCAATTAGTATTCAAAAAACAAAAGTACAGTTTTTAACCTACGTTTATGATGAGTCTAAACTTGAAACAGGTGCTGGAGCTTCTTTAGATAAAGTTGAAAGAGAGGATGAATTTGTTGTTGAAGGTGTTCAAAAAGGAATAAAATCAAAATTTTATAAAGCTGGAAGATTCTCTCCTACAAAAGAGAAAGGAGTTCATCATTTTCATAGTTTATTATCAAAATCATTTAATTCTTAACTTTAAAAAAATGAAAAAATTCTTTTTATTAATAACATTAGTCTCGTCTTTGTTTTCAATTGCACAAAAGAAGGCTTTAGTTGGGGGAACATTAATTGATGGGTATGGTAATTTACCAATTCATGATAGTGTTATTCTAATAGATGGCGAAACAATAATAGAAGTTGGGACTATTGATAATATAAAAATATCAGATGATTATGAAATAATAAGTACGGAGGGAATGTCAGTGATGCCAGGTCTTTGGGATATGCATGTTCACTTAATGATTAACGGACATTCAGATTATGGTTACTGGGATGTGACATATTTAAAATTATTTAAGGATGTAATAATGCCCTCTTCAGCTCATCAACTTCTAATGGCAGGAGTTACTAGTGCTAGAGATTTAGGAGGACCCTTAAAAGAGAGTCTAGACGTAAGAGATAGAATTAATTCTGGTATAATTCCAGGCCCTACAATGTATATGAGTGGTCCTTTTATTCAGAAACAACCATATCCAGGAACAGAAGAATTTAGATGGGGTGTAAATGGTGTAAAAGATGCAAGAAATAAAGTAAAAACCCTTGCAAATGCTGGAGTTGATGTAATAAAACTTATTGATCAAGATCAAATGACTTATGAAGAGTTAGAGGCAATTGTAGATGAAGCACATAAAAATAATTTAAAAGTCGTAGCTCATTCTCATCGTCCAGAAGAGATTAGGTTGGGACTTAAAGTGGGAATCGATAATTTTGAGCATACAGGATTATCATCAGCCCCTAAATATCCAGATGATGTTATAGAAATGATTAATGAGAGAACTGGTCAAATGAACCTGGGTCCATTATTTTGGACTCCAACAATTGAAGGCCTCTATAATTACACTGATGTAATAAAAAGTAATGAGCATCTTGATAATGACTCTTGGCATTTGGGCCTTCCAGACACAATAATTACTGATATAAAAAACTCTATAAAAAAACCAGGGGAATTACCATACTTTCAGCTAACACCAATTAGAAAACCTACTTTAAAAACAAAGTTTAATCAGCTAAGAAATTCAGGAGTTGTTATGATGATTGGAACTGATAGTGGAATACCTATGAAGTTTCATTCTCAGAGCACATGGAATGAACTAGATGTATGGGTCAATGTGATGGATGTAGACCCTCTTGATGCCATAAAATCTGCAACTTATTGGCCTTCTTTTTTTATGGGTGTATCAGAAACTGTTGGAACAATATCGATTGGAAAACAAGCAGATATTATTGCTGTAAAGGGTAATGTCCTTAAATATATTTCATTACTTCAAAATGTAGACATTGTTATGAAAAAGGGAAAAATATATAAAAATTCTAGACTTTAATTATTTGAGATAATATTTTTTGTGAGTGTTCTCTTGAGTTTTCAATAAACCATTTATTAGTTTTAAGTCCACCACAAATAACCCCAGCTACAAAAACACCTTTAACATTCGTTTCCATTGTATCCTCGTTATAAACAGGTGTTTTAAACTCATCACTTAGTATCTCTACTCCAAGATTTTCTAGAATGTCATAATTAGGTTGATAACCAGTCATAGCCAATACAAAGTCATTTTTAATTTCTTTTGTTTCCTTTTTAGTTTTAATAATAATAGTCTTCCCCTTTATTTTTAAAATTTCAGATTCATAGAAAACATTAATCTCATTGTTTTCAATCCTATTGATAATATCAGGCCTTACCCAATACTTTATATTTTCACCAATTTGAGGTTCTCGAATAATCATCGTAACACTTTTTGCACCTTTTCTATATGTATCAAGCGCAACATCCACTGCTGAATTCCCTGCTCCTACAATTGCAATATCCATTTTGTAATAAGGGTGAGATTCATTGTAATAATGTAATACTTTGTTTAATTCTTCTCCTGGAATATTTAATAAATAGGGGATATCATAAAAACCAGTACATATTATTATTTTTTTTGAATTCATAATTCCATTTTGAGTTTTTAATTCAAAATGAGATTCTTTATTTAAAATTTCAGAAACCTCATTATATAAACTTAGATTTAGTTTCCATGAGTCACAAACTCTTCTATAATATTCTAGAGCTTCTGTTCTAGTAGGTTTTACATTATGAGAAATGAAAGGGATTTCCCCAATTTCAAGCTTATCTGCTGTTGAAAAGAAAGTTGTGTTAACAGGGTAATTAAAAATTGAGTTAACAAGCATTCCTTTATCAATTATCTCATAATCTAGATTATTTTTTTTTGCTTCTATACCACAAGCTAATCCAATTGGCCCAGCTCCAATAATTATTAGATCTTTCATAACTTAAGTCTTAACAAATTTATTAATTTTGCTAACTAATTTTAAATTCTAGCATTGAATAATTTAGTAATTATTGGGCATCCAGATAAAAATTCTTTTTGCCACAATGGTATCTTCAAAACTATTATTGACACTTTCAGCAAACATCAAAGTCAAAACGTTAAGATAGTTGATCTTTATGAAGATAAACTTCATAGAGACAAAAAAGATTTAGTCATTAAGTATAAAGATCATGTAACCTGGTCAGATAGAATTTACTTTATCTCTCCTGTTTGGTGGTTCAGACTGACTCCTAAAATGGAGACCTTCTTCGACGAAGTTTTTACTCCAGGTTTCGCATATGAGTTTGTGAATATTACAAAAACATATGCATATCCCAGGTCTTTTTTAAAAAAGAAAAAAATAAGATGTTATTTAACTCATGGAGCTCCAGCTCTACCTGTTAAAACAATGTATCTAAACTCTGTAAAACTAAGATTAGTATTAGGAGTTTTTACGTTTGTATTTGGATGGGGAGGTAATTGGAAAAACACAAAACAGTTTTGGTCAGTGCCATTTGTTTCAGATAAAAAAAGACAAAAATATCTTAGAGTAGTAGAGAAGGATGTTTTAAGAGATTGTAGAAAATAATCTCATTTTTTAGGTATATTTAAAAATGAAAAAAATAATATTCCTTCTGCTTTTCTTATCAATTTTTGGTTGTGATAATCAAGAATTTCGTGATCTAAACAAAAACGGAATGCTAGATATATATGAGGATAAAAGCCAATCTATTGATGATAGAGTTAATGATTTAATTTCTCAAATGTCAATTGAAGAGAAGGCGGGTTCAATATTCATTGATATAACAAAAGTTACATTTGAAGGTAGTATCTCTTCAGGATTTGCATCTTTTCTTCCGGAGACAGTTGAGTCAATAAATAATCTTCAAATGAATCACTTTAATATTATCGATTCATTTGAACCTACAAAAATGCTAGAGTGGTATAACAATGTTCAAAAGGTAGCAGAAGAAAGTAGATTAGGGATTCCAATTACAATTGCATCTGACCCAAGACATGGTGCTCTAGACCCAAATTCACCAATCAGTGTTAGTTCTTCATCTTTTTCTGTGTGGCCATCAACACTTGGCTTAGGAGCAATAGGAGATGAAAAAATTGTTGAAGAGTTTGGAAATATTGTTAGACAAGAATACAAATCAATAGGTATTAATTTAGCATTAGGCCCAATGGCTGATATTGCGACTGAACCAAGATGGACTCGAGTAGATGGTACTTTTGGAGAAGATGCTTTTATTAATTCAAAACTTACTGCTGCTTATATCAAAGGTCTTCAAGGTAAAACAATAAATAAGGAATCAGTTTTAGCTATGGTTAAACATTTTCCTGGTTCTGGATCAGTTGAAAACGGAAACGATAGTCATTTTCCACCAGGAAATCATGTTTATCCTGGGGATAATTTTAATTATCATTTACTGCCATTTGAAGCTGCTTTTGATGTAGGAGTTTCATCTGTTATGCCATATTATGGAATACCAGTTGGTATATCAGATAAAAAAATAGGTGCATCATTTGATGAATATATTATTAATGATCTTCTAAGAGAGAAATATAATTTTGATGGAATTGTATGCAGTGATTGGGCTCTAATTACAGACAGAATACTTCCAAATGGTAAAGTTTTTAAACCAGCATCAGCATTTGGACTTGAAGATAAAACTACAGAGGAAAGAATAACTAGATTAATTGATGCTGGTATTGATATGATAGGAGGTGAGAGCCTTACAAATGAGTTAGTAAATTTAATTAGGTCAGGAATAATTTCTGAACAAAGAATAGATGAATCTTTAAGAAGAATAATGAAAGAGAAATTCAATCTAGGATTATTTGATAATCCTTTTATTAATGTCGAAAGCTTAAATACTTTAGATAATGATTTTTTTATAAAGCAAGGAATCGAAGCACAAAAGAAATCTCTAGTATTACTTAAAAACAAAAACATACTACCAATTCAAAAAGAGGATAAAATATTTTTTGATGGATTTAATAAAGAGTTAATCAAAAAATACAATTATTCAGTTAGCCCTGAAGATTCAGATTATATTTTGATTAAGCTCTCTTCCCCTTCAGGTCGATTTGAAGCAAAGTATGAAATGCAAAAAATGCTTGGAGGTGGTCCGCTTGATTTTACTTCTGAGGAGATAAAAAGGATAAAAAGTCTAGCAAAGATTAAACCTGTAATATTAGTTATGAGTCTTAAAAGACCAACTGTTTTTTCTGAGATAGCCAATGTATCTGATGCAATTATAGCAGATTTTCAAGTTCAAGAGAATATATTATTGGAAATGATTTATGGAAAATTTTCACCAACGGGTAAGCTGCCATTCGAGATACCATCTTCTATAGAAGCTGTTGAAGACCAAAGAGAAGACTTGCCTTATGATTCTGTAAATCCATTATTTAAATTTGGACATGGCCTCAATTATCAAGAATAATATACTACGAAGTGCTAGATTTAGTAATGATAAAAAACATAGATATAAATTATCAAGACATTGGGATTTAAATAAGCCTCAGATATTATATA
Organism: Cryomorphaceae bacterium MED-G11; assembly: GCA_002457075.1. Taxonomy (GTDB): domain Bacteria; phylum Bacteroidota; class Bacteroidia; order Flavobacteriales; family Flavobacteriaceae; genus Marisimplicoccus. The sequence continues at coordinate 7,320 of NTKQ01000020.1, read as the reverse complement.
TAATGCTAAATCCATCAATTGGCAATGAAAGTATTGATGATCCTACGATAAGAAGACTATTAAGTTTCACAAAAAAATTTGATTATGGAGGTTTTTTTGTAGGTAATCTTTTTACCTATATCACACCAAATCCAAAAACATTAGACACTAGTATTGGTATAACAAATAAAAACTTAAATGTATTAACCAATTTAGTATCAAAAGCTGATGAGGTAGTTTATGCGTGGGGAAATTCTATTGAAGAGCCAAATGAATTAAAAAAATTAATATCTAACCCAATGTGTTTTGGTAAAAATCTTAATGGAACTCCAAAACATCCATTATATCTTCCTTCTAATTCTAAAATTATAAAATTTAGAAAGTAATTATTCAGTTACAGTGATTGTACCTAACATAGAAGAATGGTATTCACATATGTAGTAATAAGTTCCAGCTTCGGTTGGTGTCCAAGATACAGTTGCACTTTCTGCTCCATTATTAGAAACACCTTCAATTAAATTGCTAGAACCAACCCCTCCATTTGAAGTTTTAATTAAATAAAATGGATGACCTGAAGCATTAACATTGAAGTTTAGAGTATCACCTACTTTCAATGAAACTGAAGGATCATTTCCTGTGACACTACCATTAGCATCATCACCAGTTAGAATATAGTTTGCTGAACCTTGAGCTGAAACAGATATTGAATAAGTTGAAGCAGCAGTTGATGTTGATGTATCGGTTGATGTTGATGTATCGGTTGATGTTGATGTATCGGTTGATGTTGATGTATCGGTTGATGTTGTCGTATCTGTTGTACTAGTTGAAATACTGGAGTTATCGTTTATAATATTTTGAATTGTAATTGATGAGGATGGGAATAACAAACTCACATCAGTTGAATACGATTCAAGCATTAGGTAGAAGTTGTCTACTGATATAGTAAATACTTCTTCAAATTTAGTTTTCCAATTAGTACTATTTGGATTAGATTCCCAGAAAGTTTTAAATACTGATTGAAATGCTTTTTCTTCTGAAAAACCAATCTTCTGAAGTTCACTTACTAAAGCTAATATCATGAAACCAGACCCACTGTAATTCATGTCACCAACATCATATGATTCATATGAAGCAGGATTAGTTGTGACTTGAGTAAAATCTGCTCCAGATGTAAAATCGTTGTAATAATTATAATCATAATATTGCTGAATGTAAAGAGATTCAAAGTTTACAGCAGTTCCTTCCGCTAGCCATAAAATATCAAAGCCATTTGGATCATTACTTGGAGCTGCAAAATTTTCAGATAATGACAATTGATAAACATGAAAATATTCATGTGCAATTACAGAATATCTATGCATACTATTGTTAGTAAATTCAGCATTAGGTATCTCGAGTATCATCCAAAAAGACTCACCATTTCCTGAAATTGATGCACCTTGCATAGAGTTACCATTGGGATCAGTATAGGGGCTACTAGTACTATTGTTCCATGCATATATGTTTAAATTAGGATTTAGTAACCACGTCTGTTGAGTTGCTGGAAATGTTGCAATCAAATTATCCATTATTGTATTAAACTCAGTAATATATTCACTAGGAAGACTTTCGTGTAGATTGTATATAAATTCTATATTTTCTCCAACTGTTATTGTTGAAACTTGACTAAAGAGAGCTTCTATTGTTGTATTTGCAGTCAACATTATAGTAATTGTTGAGCTTGACATGTCTGTACCATTCCACCCAATAAATTCATATCCTTCATTTGGAGTGGCAGTAATACTTACAGATGTTCCGTCGTCATAAGTCCCACCTGTACTTGATACACTTCCACCCTCAGCTGCTGTAACAGCTAATGTAAATTGAGTAACTGTTGTAGTAGTAGTTGTAGTTGGTGTGGTTGTTGGTGGTGTATAAGTATTTTGAGATGCACTTGATGCGTATGCATTAGAGGCTACATCACTTTCTTTTGAACATGTTAAAATAATTAGTGATAAAAAAATTAGTGATAAGCTTCTATAGATTTTCATAATACATTGTTTTTCAGTACAATGATAAACTATAAATGGTAGAAATATATTTAAGAAATTGTTAAATACATATGTAAGTTAAAGTGGATTAATTCGCAGTTAGCTTCTATTCTTCTAATTTATAAATCTTAGCATTTCATCTGCAATTAACTTATTTCCCAGATCGTTTAAATGTACTCCGTCATATGTAGTTATTCCAGAAGATTCATTATTTGGATTATTCTTTGATATATAATTCATAAAAATTTCCCTTAAATCAAGTAAATCAGTGTTAAGCTCGGAAGATAATTTTCTAATTACATCTGAATAAGCATCTAAATCTCTATTCATGATTTCCATTGTTTCAATGTCTTTAAACTGATTCACTAGAGTGAATTCTCCTTTGTTTTCGCCTATAACTGTTGGTGTACATAAAATTACTCTAGCACCCTGACTTTTTAAATCACCGATTATTTTTTTTAATCCATTTTCATAAAAAATAATATCTGTTCCAGTCCCAAAACTATATTTATGCCAAACATCATTAATTCCAATATAGATAAACACAATATCTGGATTTAAACTTAATACATCCTTTTTGTAACGCTCTAAAAGATTTGAAACTTTATCACCACTAACACCTTTTCCAATTAATTGTACATCTTCTCCAACATTTTCATTTAGTAGTGTAATAAATCCAGTATAATCAGGATAAACTAATTCATCATTATAAGGTACTCCAACATCAGTATCGTAAACTCCAGCTGCTGTTATTGAATCTCCTAAAAACACAATCTTTGTTGAATTACTACAAGCTGATATTAGAATAAAAATTAATAGTAAGTATGTTTTTTTCATTATAGTTTATTTATAATAAATTTATAAATATTATATCAAATTAGTTAAGATCACTATACCGCTTTTTTACTGCTTAATAGCTTTGATGATCTGTTTAGAACACATATATCCTGGAGTTCCAGCTACACTTCCACACGGGAAACTTCCAGCACCACAATAATAAATATTATTATAGTCGAAGTAAGAATAGAAGTTAGAAGATTGAGAGCTAAATGTCCTTTTATCAAAGTTTTGATTACCAGTCATTGTTAAATGATCAATATTTCCTTTTGGGAACAAGAATGTTTCATTTAAATCTTTTGGTGTAAGAAACTTACTGTAAACTAAATCATCTGAATTTTCAATATAAGGAAGTACTGTAGAAACAATTTTTTTCTTAATATCTTCCAAATCGTTTGCCTTCTTGTTATAGCTAAGATTCTTTGTAAAGAAAATTAATTTATCATAATTTTCCTTATTCCCCATGGTCCTTTGAGCACTTCCATCAGGATATATTTGAATAAACCCTGGAAAATAATCTCCAGAATTTTTTAATGCATTTTGACTAGCATCTTCAAAATCTTTTAAAGTATCTGTTGAAAAAATAAATCTGAATGAATCAGAATAATTATTTGATTCTTTCCACCTGACAGGATTCTTAAAGAAAGCTGTTACCTTACCACTAGTTCCAATTAAATCAAGATTATTTTTTTCATTCTTAAAATCATTTATGAGATTTGATGGAGTAACAGGATCAGTTGCAAATATTAAATGATCATAATTTAGTTTATAATCTTTATCATCTTTTACAAAAGAAACGGAATTATTAAAAGCATCTACTTCATTTATTGAAGAACTTAAATGGATCTTAACCCCCAAATCAGAATTAATTTTAGTCAGAGATTCTGTTATTTTCCAAATACCAGTTTTAACATAACCCCAATAGCCATCATATACTGAACCAGAATCCATTAATGGAATTGTAAATGCAGTTCCAGGATCATAAATTGAAGCAGGACCGCTTTCAATGACAGTCATTCCCATATATAATTTTGTCTTATCACTTGTAAAATAATGATCTAGTAGGTCTTTTGCTGTTCCTGAAATCCACATACTAGTTAGCTCTTTACCTAAAATTTGATTTGCTAATTCTAATGATGGAGATATTGCTTCTTTGTAAAGTTTTTGTATAAAATTTATGACTTTGTTTTCATCATTTCTAAAATCACTTATTCTTCCTTTTTCGTTCCATTTTTCTCTAAGCTCCTTCTCTAGTTGATCATGATTTTGAAATATTTTAGTGGTTTTATTATCACCTTGAAAATAAACTAGCTTAGGCGTTTTAGGGTAAAACCCTTCCACTTTATCAACCAACCCTGTTTCTTTAAAAATAAAATCTGGCATCATTCCTAGAACAGTTGCTCCATATGCAAAATCAATTTTTTTATTTTCAATTTGAATAGAATCTTTTATACATGCCCCCCCTGTACTATCTTTTTTTTCAATTATGGTAACATCATACCCCTCTTTAACTAGGTAGTTGGCTGCAACTAAACCGTTAATACCACTACCAACGATAACTATTTTTTTCATTATTATAAATGTATTATAATAAAATAAATTATAAGTGAATTTGAAATCAAAAAAGGAGATCAAATGATCTCCTTTTAAGACTGAAAATAATAGAACCTATGATTTCATTATGATGAAAAATATGCTTTTGTTCCATGTTCAGAAATGTCTAATCCTTTTTCTTCTTCTTCAGCAGATACTCTAAGTCCCATTATAGACTTAACCGTTAAAGCTATAATAAGAGCACCAACGACACAAAATGCACCTACAATTCCAAGACTTGCAAGTTGAACCATAAACTGATCAAAACTAGCCTTTGCTCCAAAAATTCCAACAGCTAAAGTTCCCCAAATACCTGCGAATAAATGAACAGGAATTGCACCTACAGGATCATCAAGCTTGCATTTATCAAGAATAGCTACACCAACAACTACAACAGCTCCTCCAATTGCTCCAATAGCTATTGCTTCAGTTGGGCCCATTTGGTCAGCACCAGCAGTAATTCCAACTAATCCACCTAGTATACCATTCATAAACATTGTTATATCTAAATTTTTATATGCAAGAGTCGACATCAATGAAGCACTCAATCCACCTGCAGCAGCAGCAAGACAGGTTGTTACAAGTACTAGTGATGTGTTTGCTGGATCAGCAGATAATACAGATCCACCGTTAAATCCAAACCATCCTAGCCATAATATAAGAACACCAGCAGCAGAAAGAGGAATATTAGACCCAGGAATTGCAACTGCATTTCCAGAGCTATCAAATTTCCCTTTTCTAGCTCCTAAAAGAGATATAATAATTAAAGCACCCCATCCTCCGACAGAATGAACTAATGTAGATCCTGCAAAATCATAAAAACCAACTTTTTCAGTTAAAGTAGATAGAAATCCAGATCCCCATTGCCATGATCCAACTATTGGATAAATAATTAATATATAAAGAAAAACAATAAGCATAAATGCGTTTATCTTGATTCTTCCAGCTACAGCACCAGAGATAATTGTCCCAGCGGTAGCAGCAAACATTCCTTGAAATAAGAAATCAGTCCAATATGTATAACCCTTGTTATAAGATAAATCAGCGGCAGCGGCAGCGTCTAAACCGAGACCTGCAAATCCTAATATTCCTTTGCCAATGATATTAAAATCACCAGGATACATCAAGTTAAACCCGACTAAACAATAGACAATTAACCCCATTGTAATAATAAAAAAGTTTTTAAATAAAATATTGATTGTGTTTTTTTGTCTTGTAAGACCAATCTCTAAGAAAGAAAATCCAAGGTGCATAAAAAACACTAATGCTGCACAGAGCATCATCCAAACGTTATTAGTTGTTAATAATTCCATAATTTTTAATTAAATGATTTGTTTCCTTTTTCTCCTGTTCTAATTCTATACGCTTCTTCACATGGATAGACAAAAATTTTACCATCACCTACATTTCCTGTAGCTCCAGATTTTAAAATTGCATCTACTGTTGCATCAACAAATGAATCAGATACTATTATTGATAAACATCTTCTTTGAATATCTTTCGTACTGTAAGTTATTCCTCTGTAAACATTTCCAATTTTCTCATTTCCAACTCCTGTAACATCCCAGTAGCTAAAAAAGTATACTTCTGCATCATGCAGAGCGGTAACGATTTCGTCAAATTTTGACTTTCTAATAATTGCTTCTATTTTTTTCATAATGTTTTCAATTTAAAAACTTATTCCAAAAACTAAAAATGCAGTTTCTGCTTCAGGATTTATTATGAAGGATCCAAAAACAGGAAGTGCATAAGTATCTGATATTTGAATATCTTTAGAGCCGCTAAATGACATATTAACTAGGCCTGATCCGCCATCCGCATAGAATGGATCTGATTGATCATCACCGTATCCAAAAGCTATATCTACAGCTCCAGTAGAGAATCCAAGTTCAACATATAATGCTTCAACCTCAGTAAAGTATCCTGCAGACAAGTCAACACCCATAATAGATGTAGATGCAGCAAGTTCTGTGTAATCTCCATTAAATAACCCTTCTCCTTCACCATAAACACCTCCCTCGCCAGGAAATGTATAGTTGGTTACTGTTAATGCAAGTGGTCCAAAATCATAACTTACCCATAAGTCAAGTTCATTTCCACCACCTTTTGCTGATGTAGGAAAACTTCCCCATATACCTCCAGTTAGGTTACCAGATCCAAGATCCATGTAAGGTTGAATATGTGCACCAGATCCAAATTGTGTTCCCCTCCATACGTAAGAACTTACTAGATCAGCCCCAAAGTCTTGCGAATAAGAAATATTTGTAGATAGTAGAGCAACTATAGTTAGTAAAGTAAACTTAAAATAAGAAGATAAATTTGTTATAAAATTTTTCATAGTTTCAGTTGTTTAAAATTATTTAACCAAAACTATTTTATAAGAAACACTTATTGATAATTAGAAATACTAATTATTCAATATTTATGGAATTGATATTTAGTTGTATGAATTTTTATAAAAAAACAAAAATTTTAGATAAAAAATCATGAATTATTAATCTGAGTAATTGACTTGAATTAAAATTTCATTCCTTCTATTATAAAACTTTGTTGGACCATCATAAGAAAGAACATAATGATCGCTTAGCACTTTAAGTTTACCTTCCTCAATTGTTTTAATTAGTTGTTCTTTATATTGTTTTTCTTTTCTTTCATTTGAATAACCTGAGTATCTAATAGCTGCAAAATACTTTGGCTCTGATATGTAAGTCTCAACATCACTATCAATTGGAACAGGAGCATCATTAGAAATAAATTTTCTTGGAAGTACAAACTCCATAGTCCTATTGTCATTTGACATATATACAGGAGTAGTCATTGCAATTTTTTCAGCACTCTTATTTCCACCCGCTATATATCTAAACAATTTTCCAAAATTATT
>NTKQ01000002.1 GCA_002457075.1 Cryomorphaceae bacterium MED-G11 | reverse complement strand
TAGCAGCATTTACTGCTGATTGGACTGCTGCATCTTCTTTAGGCGCTAAGCTTGAGCTTTGGGCTGAAGAATTTTGGGTGACTCAAAGAGGTAATGGTATCGATGCTTATAATTCATACAGAAGAAATGGTTATCCACAAAATCTTCAACCGATGATTGAACCTGATCCAGGGCAATTCCCTGTTTCAATGTGGTATCCACAAAACCTTGCGGCTAATAACTCTAATGTTTCTCAGAAATCTGATGTTTCAGGTAGAGTATTTTGGAACTCTAACGGACCAGCGGTCGACTAAAACTATAAAATCATGAAAAAATTATTTATATATATAACTTTAATTGCTCTTGTAGTTTCATGTTCAAAGGAATTTTCTTCTGACGAATATGGTGGTTACGAGATGATGACTGACTTCATGCTTAGTGAGTATGAGCAAGGTGCAGCGCTTAGACAAATTTCCAAGTCTGGTGAATTTCAAGCAGCTACTCCTGGTACTTCAGTAGTAAACTGGACATTCGAGCCACACGACCCAGAATCGGGTGCTTTGACTCAAAATGTTGAAATGTATTTATCATACAATTCAGGTGCTGAAATGCTTTACTCAACAGTAAGTAGATCAGAAATGACAGATGGTCCTGTAGGACTTCCAAGATTTGACGTATCTCTTTCACTAAATCAAGCTTTAGGTGCCCTAGGTATCTCAAACTTTAGTGGAAATGATGTTGTTACTGTAAGGTTTCAATTAAATCTTACTAATGGAAAATCTTATTCAAGATCATCAGTAACTGGGTCTATGACTCAGTCATATTTTAGATCACCTTTCTTATATCCATTAATTATTGGATGTAGATTTGACGCAAACAACACTGGATCTGTAGCAGGTATCTATACCATTAATGGTCAAGATAGCTATGGTGACGGATGGAATGGTGCATCAGTGGACTTTACAGTTGACGGAGTAACAACAGTAATCACTTTTTCAAGTGGTTCTGATGTCTCTAAAACTATAACTGTTCCTGCATCAGCTTCAACAGTTGGTATTGCATTCACTTCAGGTGATTGGGATAGTGAAATTACATATCAAGTTGAATGGACAGATTTAAATGGTGCTAACGGCCAAACTGCTTTATCGGACGGTACAAGTCCAGCAGTAGGGTTTAAGGCTCTGAATATCTGTCAGTAAATTTGATTAAACTATTTTAATAAAAAGGAGGTTTTTTAAACCTCCTTTTTTTTTATGTCTATATGGAAAATCAAATTGAAATTTATGGTATTAGAAGTATAATTGAGGCAATAGAATCCTCAAAAGAAATTTCAAAAGTATACTTATTAAAATCTAACTCACCACAAAGTAGTTTACTCAGATCATTGATTATTCTTCTTGAAAGAAAGAATATAAAATCTTCATTTGTACCAAAAGAAAAATTTAGGAAATACAGTGATAAAAATCACCAAGGTGCAGTAGCTATATTATCACCTATTTCATTGCTTTCAATAGAAGATTTAATTTCATCAACATTTGATGAAAAGATATCTAAAACCTATTTATTACTTGATGGTGTAACGGATACAAGAAATTTTGGAGCGATTATAAGAACTAGTGTAGCAGCTGATGTAGACGGAATAATAATCTCTCAAAGTAACTCTGCCCCTATTAATGCGGATGTTGTAAAGACTTCATCTGGAGGTGTTTTTAAAATACCTATAGCAAGAGTAAATAATATAAAGGATGCAATATTATATTTAAAATCAGTAAATGTTGAAATCATTAGTCTTTCTGAAAAGGCAGAGAAAACAATCTATGAAGCTGATTTTAAAAAATCAGTTGGCCTTATATTAGGATCTGAAGATAGAGGGATTTCAAAAAGTATCTTAGGATTATCTAATGATATTGTAAAAGTCCCTATAAGTACAAAAATTGATTCTTTAAATGTATCAGTGGCTTTTTCAGCAGTCATATTTGAATTAGTAAGACAAAGAAGTTTTTAAGCTAAAAGATGTAATTTAGTAAAAAACAAAAATTGTCTTCAACTAAATATCTTTCCCTATTTTGTTTATTTACAATTAGCTTAATTTTAAGTAGTTGTGGATCAAGCATTTATAAAAATTTTGAAGATTCAATTTTAATTGAAAATATTTTTGAGGTTAATGACAGTATCATTAAAAAAGATCCTGTAAAATTACTTATTCAACCCGCCTCACCTACTAATAAAGTTTTTGGTTTCCCACTTGGTTTGTCTATATATAATCTAGCTAGTGAGAATCCTGATGAAAAATTTGAGAAATGGTTACTCGAGAAACCTAATAGATATAAAAGACTCAGCAGATTATTATCTAAAAAACAAATAATACAACTTAAACAATATAACAACTCATTTAACAAGTTTTTAAAGAATTTGGGTCAAAAACCCACTAAAATTTCAGATACTAATGTCAATGAAAATATCTCAAGATTAAAACAGTTTTATAATAATGAGGGGTACTTTGATTCAAAAGTTTCTGCTGATACAATTCTAAATGACAATCAAGCTATTATTAAATATAATGTTACCACAAATACTAGATACTTAATTGATACTATTTCAATAAATACTAACTCTAGAGATATAGATTCACTCCTCAGTTCAAATAAAACTAAAAGTATTTTAAAACAGAAAGAAAATTTTTCTATAAATAAATTGATATTAGAAAGAGATAGACTTGTAAGTTTATTTAAAAACAATGGTATACATGATTTTCAACAAAGAAGCATTAACTATAATGTTTTAATTGATAGTAGTGGGATAAATAAAAAAATTCCTTTAATCTTAAGTATTAAAAATCCAAATGAACAGGAAGTATATCAAATTAGAAAAATAAATGATATTAATATCTATGTTGAATCATTAGATGAATTGTCAAATATTGATTCCTACACTGATTCAATAAATTTTAAGGGTATTAAAATATTTTCAAAAGGAAATCTTAATTATACAACCAGATCATTAACTGAACCTATTTTTTTTAAAAAGGGAGAAAATTACAGTGAAGAAAAAAAACTATTAACATCTAGATATTTTTCTAATTTAGGAGCATTTAAATATCCCAGAATTATTTTAGAGGAGAATAATGATTCTCTTTCTTCATCAATATACCTTTTACCAAGAGATAGATTTAGTTTAGGTTTTGATTTAGACTTTACACACTCTAATATTGAGGATTTTGGAATTTCATTCGGAACAAATTTTAATATTAGAAATATTTTTAGGGGAACTGAAAATCTTTCATTTAATCTTAATAATTCTATTGGAGCATCAAAGGATATTGGTGATCCTAATGACTCTTTCTTTAATCTATTTGAATTAGGAGGAAATCTTAATTTAAGGATTCCAAGAGCTATTCTCCCATTTAAAACAGAAAGACTTATAAAAAAAGAAATGATTCCAGTTACTAATATAATTATTGGATCTACCGTTCAAAAAAATATAGGATTAGACAAACAATATTATAGTGGGATTTATGAAGTCAATTGGAATCCCTCAAAATACTCAAAAGTAAATTTTAAACTACTTGACTTTGAATACGTAAACAATCAAAATATCTCTAATTATTTTAATGTTTATAAGAATTCCTATGATAAATTAAATTACATATCATCTCTTTACAATCTAGATCAATCTACTATTGATCAAAATGGTGATTTAATAATTCCAGATGGATCAGATACGTTTATTGATCAAGTACTTAATAATCAGACAACATTAGACTCAGGAACTGATTTTTATAAAAATGTTAGCTCAATATTAGAGAGAAAGGATAGGTTGACTGAAAATAATTTAATTATAGGATCATCTATTTCATTTAATCGTAATACTCAAGAAAATTTTTTAGATGAGGATTTTTCTCAATTAAGATTAAAGTTTGAGATGGTTGGAAATCTATTTAACGAATTACTTAGAGGAGGAAATTTAAACTTAAACAACAAAGTTGAAATATCAAATATTTTACCATCTCAGTATACAAAAGCAGAAGTCAATTATATAAAGCATATTCTTTTAAATAATGGAGACATTTTTGCTTTTAGAGCTTTTACAGGAATAGCTATCCCCTACGGTAATTCTAACTATATTCCATTTACAAGATCTTATTATGCTGGAGGATCTAATGATAATAGAGCATGGAAAGCATATAAGCTTGGACCTGGAAGTAGCAATAGTATAAATGAATTTAACGAAGCCAATTTAAAAATTGCATTTAATCTAGAATATCGAAATAAAATTTCTGGTAATCTTAATGGAGCATTTTTTATTGATTTTGGTAATATTTGGAATGTGAATGATAATGTTGAAGATGAGTCTATGACATTTGATAAGTTATCTGACTTAAGTGAACTAGCAATAGGTACAGGAATTGGTATTAGATATGATTTTAATTTTTTTGTACTTAGACTTGATACTGCTTTTAAGACCTATAATCCTGCCAAAGAAAAGACTAATAGATGGTTCACTGACTTTAGTCTAAATAAAGCAGTGTTTAATATTGGAATTAATTACCCATTTTAAAAATAAGTTTAATATTTTTGACGAAATTAAACAAACATCATTTTGAAAAACAATTTTATTTTTGGAAAAAATAATCAAGAAATAAATAAGCTAGCTAAGCAAAAAAAGTTTGCTCTTCCTGCTATTAATGTTTCTGGTACAAATACAATAAACTCAGTACTTGAGACAGCATCTGAACTAAATAGCCCCGTAATAATTCAGTTCTCTAATGGAGGTTCTCAATTTATAGCCGGAAAAGGAATGCCAAATAAAGACTTTAATACATCTATTGCTGGATCTATTGCTGGAGCATATCATATTCACAAGACTATTGACTACTATAACTCGAAAGTTATTATTCATACAGATCATTGTTCACGAAAATTACTTCCTTGGATAGATGGCCTTTTGGATTATGGAAAAGATTTTTACAATAAAAATGGATACCCGCTGTTTTCGTCACATATGATTGATCTATCTGAGGAACCTATTGAGGAGAATATTGCTACCTGTAAAGAATATCTAAAAAGAATGACAGATCTTGATATGACTTTAGAAATTGAACTTGGTGTAACTGGAGGAGAAGAAGATGGAGTAGATAATTCAGACATTGACTCGTCTAAATTATATACACAGCCTGAAGAGGTAGCTTATGCATACTCTGAACTTAAGTCAGTAAGTGATAAGTTTATGATAGCTGCTGCATTTGGAAATGTACACGGAGTATATAAGCCAGGAAATGTAAAATTAACACCCAAAATTCTTAAAAATTCTCAAGAATATGTTTCAAAAAAGTTTGATATTCCTGATAACTCTCTCGACTTTGTCTTTCATGGAGGATCAGGTTCATCTTTAGAGGAAATTAGAGAAGCCATAGATTATGGTGTGGTAAAGATGAATATTGATACTGATCTCCAATTTGCATTTACTGAAGGTATACGTGATTATATGATTGAAAGAAAAGAATATCTTATGACTCAAATAGGAAATCCTGAAGGAGAAGAAAATCCTAACAAAAAATACTATGACCCCAGAGCATGGTTAAGAAAAGGCGAGGAAACTTTTAAAGCTAGATTAATTAAAGCTTTTGAAGATTTAAATAATATCAATACCTTAGATTAAACTCCCTCATAATGAGTTGGTTCAAAAGAACAAATAAGAATATTAATACAAAGACGGAGGAAAAGAAAGATATTCCAGCTGGTCTATGGTATAAAACTCCTACCGGAAAAGTAATAGAAACAAAGGAACTAGCAGAAAATATGTATGTTAGTCCTGAAGATGATTATCATGTTCATATAGGAAGTAAAGAATACTTTGAAATACTTTTTGATGATAAATTTAAAGAACTAAGCTCTGGTATGACATCAGTTGATTTTTTGAAATTTGAAGATCAAAAAAAATATTCAGAAAGGCTAAAAGATGCTCAAGTTAAGACTAACCTTAAAGATGCAATTAGAATTGGTTTTGGTAAATCATTAGGAAAAGATCTTGTAATTGCTTGTATGGATTTTAAATTTATTGGTGGTTCAATGGGATCTGTAGTAGGAGAGAAAATTTCTATCTCAATTGACCTAGCAATCAAAAAAAAGTGTCCATTGGTTATTATTTCTAAATCTGGTGGAGCAAGAATGATGGAGTCTGCAACTTCATTAATGCAAATGGCTAAAACTTCAGCAAAGTTAAATGACTTATCAGAAGCAAAATTACCATATATATCTTTATGTACGGACCCAACAACTGGAGGAACTACTGCTTCATTTGCAATGCTTGGAGATATTAATGTAGCTGAACCCAAAGCACTTATTGCATTTGCTGGACCTAGGGTAGTTAAGGATACAACAGGTCAAGATTTACCAGATGGATTTCAAAAAAGTGAATTTCTTCTTGAAAAAGGCTTCCTTGATTTCATAACTCATAGAAAAGATTTAAAAAAGAAAATAAACCTTTATATAGATTTAATTCAGAATAATCCTCTTCGTAAATAAGGATAAATAATTTAATTTTCTAAATATATTCTACTATATTTGCGGCTCAAAAATAATTGAATGACAGTACTTAAGAAAGAAGAAATTTTTAAAGAGTTTGGTAAGAATAAGAAAGATTCTGGTTCTTCTGAAAGCCAAATTGCTCTTTTTACTAAACGAATTGAAAGCTTATCTAGTCACCTAAAAAATAATGCAAAAGACTTTAATACAGAAAGGTCTCTTGTTAAGATGGTGGGTAAAAGAAGAAACTTACTTGAGTATCTTAAGAAAACAGATATTGAAAGATACCGTGAAATAATCAAAAAACTAGGTATCAGAAAATAACATTTTTAGTTTGGTTGTCTTCTTACACACAACAACAAATAATAACCAAAACTAAATTATGATTCCAAAACCTTCATCTCAAACAATATCATTAACAGATGGTAGAGAAATAACCATAGAAACTGGTAAACTCGCAAAACAAGCACATGGATCAGTTGTTATTAAAATGGGCGATTGTATGCTCTTATCAACTGTTGTATCAAGTTACAATGCTTCAAATGTAGATTTTCTTCCACTAACAGTGGACTATAGGGAAAAATTTGCTGCAGCTGGAAGATTCCCTGGAGGATTCTTTAAAAGAGAAGCAAGACCTAGTAGTGAAGAAATACTTACAATGAGAATAGTCGACAGAGTTTTACGTCCATTATTTCCAAAAGACTATCATTCTGAAACTCAAGTTATGATTCAACTTATGTCAAGTGATGAAAATGTAATGCCTGATGCTCTAGTAGGCTTAGCAGCTTCTGCAGCTTTATCATTATCAGATATTCCATTTGACGGGCCAATCTCAGAGGTAAGAGTAGCTAGAATTGATGGTAATTTTATAATTAATCCTTCAAGGACACAGTTAGCTGAATCAGACATCGATATAATGGTTGGAGCATCTGAGGACTCTGTTGTTATGGTTGAGGGAGAATTTAATGAAATTTCTGAGGAAGAAATGGCTGATGCTATAAAATTTGCTCATGAGGAAGTAAAGAAACATATAGACGCACAAAAAAAGCTTATTAAAATGGTAGGTGTGAGTTCTGAGAAAAGAGAATATGATGGAGCAGAAGAAGATTCTGAACTAGAAACTGAAATTTCAAAAAAAGTTTATCAGAAATCTTATGATATAGCTAAGAAGGGACTTTCTAAAAATGAAAGAAGTGAACACTTTAGCTTATTGAAAGAGGAGCTCATTGAGTCTTATGATGAAGAGACATTAGAGGAAAAGAAAGATTTAATTACAAACTACTACTACAAAGCACAAAAGAAAGCAATTAGAGATTTGGTTTTAAATGATGGTGTTAGACTTGACGGTAGAAAAACAGAGGATATTAGAGATATATGGACAGAAGTAGACTATCTTCCTTCAACTCACGGATCTGCAGTTTTCACTAGAGGTGAAACTCAATCACTAGCATCTGTTACTCTTGGAACTAGTAGAGAAGTAAATATGATTGACATGCCAACTAATCAATCCGAAGAGACATTTTATTTACATTATAATTTTCCTCCATTTTCTACAGGGGAAGCTAGACCTTTAAGAGGAACCTCTAGAAGAGAAATTGGACATGGAATGTTAGCTCAAAGAGCTCTTGAGAAGGTAATGCCAGAAGATTGTCCATACACAGTTAGAATAGTCTCTGAGATATTAGAATCAAATGGTTCATCTTCAATGGCTTCAGTTTGTGCAGGATCATTAGCGTTAATGGATGCTGGTATAAAAATCAAAAGCAATGTATCAGGTATAGCTATGGGTCTCATTAGTGAAGGTGATAATTATGCTGTACTCTCAGATATCTTAGGAGATGAGGATCACCTAGGAGATATGGACTTTAAGGTTACTGGAACTAAAGAGGGTATTACAGCTTGTCAAATGGATATTAAAATAAAGGGATTAAAATATGATATCCTTGTAGAAGCATTACATCAAGCTAAAAAAGGAAGACTTGAAATTCTTGATAAATTAGATGAATCTATAAACAAACCAAATGAAACAGTTAAAGCTCATGCCCCTAAAATGGTAACTATGGAGATTCCTAAGGATTTCATTGGTGCGGTTATAGGTCCTGGTGGAAAAATGATACAACTACTCCAAAAAGAAAGTGAAACTACAATTGTAATTAACGAAAAAGATGAAGTGGGTATTGTTGAAATCTTAGGTATTGATCAAGAAAAAATTGATAATGCAATTGAAAAAATTAAAAATTTAATATTTCAACCTGTTATTGATGAAGTTTATAAAGTAACTGTTGTTAAAATACTAGATTTTGGAGCTGTAGTAGAATTTGTTCCTGGAAAAGAAGTTCTTCTTCATGTATCAGAAATTGCATGGGAAAGAGTTGAAAAAGTTACAGAATACTTGAATTTAGGTGATCAAATTGAAGTAAAATATTTGGGTATTGACAAAAGAACTAGAAAACAAAAAGTTTCTAGAAAAGTACTTCTTGAAAGAAAATAATTTTTTTTTTCATTTTGGAACAATTTTTGTGGCATTATATAGTCTATGAGACAACTAAAAATAACAAAACAGGTAACCAATAGAGAGACTGCCTCTTTAGATAAATATCTTCAAGAAATTGGAAAGGTAGATCTAATCACAGCTGAGGAAGAGGTTGAATTAGCTCAAAGAATAAAAAAGGGTGATCAATTTGCTCTTGAGAAGCTTACTAAAGCTAACTTAAGATTTGTTGTTTCTGTAGCTAAGCAATATCAAAATCAAGGTTTAACTCTTCCAGATTTAATTAATGAGGGTAATCTTGGTCTTATAAAAGCAGCTCAAAGATTTGATGAAACAAGAGGATTTAAGTTTATTTCTTATGCTGTCTGGTGGATTAGACAATCTATCCTTCAGGCCCTAGCTGAACAATCTAGAATTGTTAGGCTGCCTCTAAATAAAATTGGTTCCATAAATAAAATTAATAAGACTTATGCTTTTCTTGAGCAAGCTCATGAGAGAGCACCTTCTGCTGAAGAAATTGCAAAAGAGCTTGATATGACTGTTAACGATGTTAAGGAGTCCCTAAAAAACTCTGGTAGACATGTATCTATGGATGCACCTTTAGTAGAAGGAGAAGATTCAAACCTTTATGATGTTTTAAATAGTGGAGAATCTCCTAATCCAGACAGACAACTACTACATGAATCTCTTAGAACTGAGATAGAAAGAGCTTTGGATACACTTACTCCCCGAGAAGCTGATGTTGTAAGACTATATTTTGGTCTTGGAAATCAGCACGCTATGACTCTGGAAGAAATTGGAGAAACCTTTGATTTAACTAGAGAAAGAGTGAGACAAATTAAAGAAAAGGCTATAAGAAGGCTAAAACATACTTCAAGAAGTAAAATTCTTAAAACATATTTAGGGTAAGCTTATATTCCCAGTTAATGTTTATATCTTTTATTACTAGATTAGATTAATTGATTATGGATATTTTATATTCGTAATAAAACATAATGTCTATTAAAATAGCCCCATCCATACTAGCTGCAGACTTTGGCAATCTTGC
Organism: Cryomorphaceae bacterium MED-G11; assembly: GCA_002457075.1. Lineage (GTDB taxonomy): Bacteria > Bacteroidota > Bacteroidia > Flavobacteriales > Flavobacteriaceae > Marisimplicoccus. The sequence goes on along the minus strand of NTKQ01000002.1, from coordinate 45,487 downwards.
TAATGATTGCAAAAAAATTGATAATAGTAATGCTGACTGGTTCCATTTAGATGTCATGGATGGATTGTTTGTTCCTAATATATCCTTTGGTATGCCAATAGTCAAATCAATTAGGCAAATGACAAAAAAACCTCTTGATGTTCATTTGATGATTGTTGAGCCTGAAAGATATGTAGATAAATTTATTGAAATTGGCTCTGATATACTTACTGTACATGTTGAAGCAACTACTAAAATGGATTATATTATAGACAGAATTAATAAATCTGGAATTAAATCTGGAATTGCTATTAATCCTGACACCCCGATTAGTAAATTAGAAAATTACATTACAAATATTGACCTCATTTGCTTAATGGGAGTCCATGCAGGTTTTGGAGGGCAAAAATTTATTGAAAAAACATTTAATAGACTTGAAGAACTTAAAGGTTTAATTATTTCTAAAAAATCATCTGCCCTTATTGAGATTGATGGTGGAGTAAATGAAAACAATTTTGAGAGACTTAAAACTTTAGGTGCTGATATTCTTGTAGCAGGAAGCTATGTTTTTAATTCTTCAGATTATAATACTGCTATTGATTTTTTGAAATAAATATTAATTTCTAATTTTATAAAGCTATAATGATGAATTTATTTAAAATAATAAAATTTAGTTATTTCTTAATTTTTATTATTGCTTGTAACTCTTCAAGCAGTTTTGATGATGAAACTCTTAATTCAATTAATGAAGATGCTAGTGTAAATCAAAATTTAAATTCTGATAGTTTAAATCAAACTCAATTTAGTCTTCTGGCATTAGGTGATAGTTATACAATTGGAGAGGGAGTTAATGAGGATCAAAGATGGCCAAATCAATTTATTAAGGTTGCCTATGAAAATGGTGTAGATTTCTCAAGTTCTAGAATAATAGCAGAGACAGGCTGGAAAAGCTATGATTTGATTAATGCAATAGAGTCAAGCAATTTTGAAAAAAAATATGATTATGTATCACTATTAATTGGAGTAAATAATCAATTTAACTCAAGACCTGTTAATGAATTTAAAAATGACTTAGATAAACTATTAATCAAAATAAATAATTTAAAGAAAAAAAATGGTAGTGTTTTAATAATTTCCATTCCTGATTGGGGATCATCTCCATTTGGTGAGGGTTTTGATAGAAATGAAATATCAAATGAAATAAATACTTTTAATAATAGTTTGAAAAGCTTTGCAAATACTAATGGTTTAAATTATGTTGATGTAACTGAAATATCTCGAAGAGCTATTAACGAACCAAATCTTATTGCAATTGACAATTTACATCCTAGTGGGATAATGTATCTCGAGTGGGCAAAAAAAATTTTTCAAGTTTGGATAGACTAAAAAAAACAGCAATTGATTTTGATATTAATGACAAACTCTCAAACTTTAGAGAAGAGTTTATTATTCCTGAAAATAAGATATATCTGGATGGAAACTCATTAGGTTTATTGTCCAAGAATACATTAAGTAACTTAAATACTACAATAAAAGAAGAATGGGGAAACGATTTAATTTCTAGTTGGAATAAGAGTTGGGTTAACCTACCAAAAAATATATCAAGAAAGATAGCTTCTATTATTAATTCTAAAGAAGAAGAAGTCTACGTAGGTAGCTCTACATCAAATAATCTTTATAAGCTAATTAAGAGCATACTAGACGCTAATAAGGACATAAAAAGTATATCTACTGATAGTTTAAATTATCCATCTGATAAATATATATGTGAGGGTGTTTCAAAAGATTACAATATTGATTTTAATCTTTTAGATCACGGCAATGATTCATTACCAAATATTGAAACTCTGAAAAAATTCATATTAAAGACAAAGGGTATTCTAATTCTTTCTCATGTTACATACAAAAGTTCATATAGATACCCAATTATTGAAATAAACAGATTCTGTAAGGATAATGATACAATTGTAATTTGGGATTTAAGCCATTCTATAGGCGCAGTTGATATTGACATGAATCATAATGAATTAAACTATGCGGTTGGGTGTACATATAAATATTTAAATGGTGGACCTGGATCGCCTGCATTTATATATGTCAGAAAAAGTGAAATTAGCAAATTAAAATCACCAATTAAAGGTTGGTTTAGTCATGAAAATCCGTTTGACTTCTCTAGTGAATACAAAGAGTCTGATTCTATGAATAAATTCTCCAATGGAACACCACATATACTCTCATTAGTAACTCTAAAAACTTCGCTTGATATAACTATAAATGCATCAACAAAAAGATTAGAAAACAAATCAGAAAATTTATTTAAATTTTTTCACTCTATATATGAGAATGAATTAAAGAATTTAAACTTTGAATTGATAACACCAGAAAATAAAAATGAGAGGGGTTCCCACATATCTATTAAACATGAAGAGGCTTGGCGAATATCAAAATGTTTAATTTATCCTGCTAACCAAAATTCAAAAGAAATTATTGTTGACTATAGGCCAAATAATATAATTAGGATAGCATTAACTCCACTTTATACGTCTTTTGAAGATATTTATTGCTTTTGTTTCAGAATTATTGAAATAATAAAAAAGGCAGAGTTTGAAAAAAAGGATACTTCAATGCAAGGTGTAACCTAAATTTTTAGTTACCTAATTCATCAATTTACTTTTAACCATTTCTGCAATGATTCTACCTTCAGCTTTTCCAGAGGCTTTTAGATTAACAAGAGATATAACTTTTCCCATATCTTTCATCGATTCTGCATTTAACTCTTTAATTACAGAATCAATTAACACAGATAATTCAATTTCACTTAGCTGATCTGGTAAAAACTCTGAGATAATCTTTGCTTGAGAAATTTCAATATTAGCAAGTTCTTCTCTTTTTTGTTCATTAAATATTTTTGCACTTTCATTTCTCTGCTTTACCATTTTTTGAAGTAATTTGATTATTATAACCTCATCAACTTCATCTTTTGAACCAGTTTTAGTTTTCTCTAATAATATTGCAGCTTTAATAGCTCTAAGTGACTCTAACCTCAAAGTATCTTTACTTTTCATTGAGTCCTTAATTGACTCATTAATTTTCTTTTCTAGGCTCATATATTAATCAACGTTATCATGAAGATATGTATTTACATCGGGAAATTCTAGCTGATTATCCTCATTTAGAATTGTTTTAGAGAATATATCCTCATTTTGAGTTTTTTGATTATTTATTTCAATGCCCATTCTTTTATATGCAGGAATTTTTTCTAAATCTTCAATTGTCGAATTTTTATTCTTAAACACATAATTATATTGTTTTAGATTTTCTTTTCTAATAAAATTTTCATTATCAAGATCAGTATCTATCGGTTTTTCAAATAGATTTATTGCATCTTCTGTTTCAATGTCAAAATTATCTTCATTTACTTGAATCTTTTCGATGGTTTCATGATCTTCAGAGACTTCATCATTAAGATCTAATTTAATAAACTCAATGTTTTCTTCCTCATTATTAGTAAAATCAGTTACATGTTCTTTTTCAAAATTATTATGATTTTCAAATTCAATATTACTTTCAATAATCTCTTGTTCTACATTATTATTTATATCATTATGAGAAGAAAAAAGATCAAATGAAATTTCATTTTTAGAATCATTATTTTCTGAAAAATCATTCAATTCAGGTGAAATATATTCAACACCATTGACCTCAATCTCATTAATATTGATTTTATTAATTTCTGGCTCTATAACCTCAAAAGTTATATCTATATTCCTTAATATTTCATTTATTTCACTTTCAATTTTCTTTTGTTGTGACTCATCATTTACTTTTTCATCAACAATTGAATCGGACTGATCATTTAAATTATCTAATAACTCTTTATCTTCATCAATCAATGTTTGCTCAAAAGGGTGATCTTGATCTAGGTTATATATTATTTTTTTAGATTCAGAACTTACAAGACTTTTTTGTTTTTCATCACCAAAACCAGTAGCTATAATTGTAACAGAAATATTATTCCCTAATTCAAGATCTTCTCCTACACCCATTATTATATTTGCACTATTACCTGTCTCATTTTGAATATATTCATTTATTTCTCCTATCTCATCAATTGTAATTTCCTCAGTACCCGAGACAATTAACAATAAAACATTTTTACTCCCCTCAATTTTATTATCATTAAGTAGTGGAGAATCTAAAGCTTTAATTACAGCTTCATTTGCTCTATTTGATCCACTTGTAACTGATGATCCCATTATAGCAGTTCCACTATTAGATAATACTGTTTTTGCATCTTTAAGATCTATGTTTTGTGTATAGTGATGAGTAATTACTTGCGCAACACCTCTTGCAGCAGTAGCTAATACCTCATCTGCTTTGGAAAATCCTTCTTTAAAACCAAGATTTCCATATACATCTCTAAGTTTATTATTGTTGATTATAATTAATGAATCTACAGATCTTTTCAATTTTTCTAAGCCTTTAACTGCTTGTAACTCTCTATTTTTTCCTTCAAAATTAAATGGTATAGTTACTATTCCTACTGTTAAAATATCAAACTCTTTAGCCATTTCAGCTATAATTGGTGCAGCTCCTGTTCCTGTTCCACCTCCCATTCCCGCAGTAATAAATAGCATCTTTGTTTGAGTCTCCAATAGATTTTTTAATTCCTCATAGCTTTCTAAAGCAGCTAGTTTTCCTATTTCAGGATTGGCTCCTGCACCTAATCCTTCTGTCAAATTAACTCCAAGTTGAATCTTATTAGGTACTGGACTTTCTTCTAATGCTTGTGAATCTGTATTACATACAACAAAATCTACACCTTTTATACCTTGTTTATACATATGATTTACAGCATTACTTCCTCCACCACCTACACCCATGACTTTCATTACATTACTTTTATTTTTTGGTAAATCAAAACTAAAGTTTGAATCTATTTCTGTTTTCATATTATGACTTTTTATTAATTATCAATTGTGTTATCTACGTTATCTACTTTATCTATAAATTTTTTAAAACCTTCCCCCCATTTAGTCAAGATTGTTTTTCTTTCTTGATTTACTAAATCATTTCCTGTTGAGTTCGATATAGAATTTTTATTCTCTGAATTATTCTCAATAGCTTTCATTAACAAACCAACTGCAGTTGAATAAATTGGATTATACTCATCTGAGTCACCTGCTAAATGTTCCCCTGGAAATCCTATTCTTGTATCCATTCCTGTTACATATTCAGTTAATTGCTTTAAATGTCTTAGTTGACTTCCTCCTCCAGTTAAAACAATTCCGGCAATTAATTTCTTTTTTGAATCTTCATGACCATAGTTCTTGATTTCGAGATAAGCTTGTTCTATTATTTCGACAACTCTTGCATTAATTATTTTAGATAATGTTTTTAGCGAGATTTCTTTAGGATCTCTTCCTCTAAGTCCAGGGATTGAGACAATTTCTGAGTCTTTATTTTCTCCTGGCCATGCTGAACCAAATTTAATTTTAAGTTGTTCTGCCTGATTTCCAATTATTGAACAACCCTCTTTAATATCCTCAGTAATGACATTTCCCCCAAATGGAATAACGGCAGTATGCTTTATTATTCCATCTTTAAAAATTGCAACATCAGTAGTTCCACCTCCTATATCAATTAATGCAACTCCTGCCTCTTTTTCTTCATTTGACAAGACAGCATCTGACGATGCTAAAGGCTCAAGAGTTATATCACCCATCTCTAAGCCTGAACTTTTTATGCATTTTCCAATATTTCTAATAGATGAAACTTGCCCTACAACAATATGAAAATTTGCTTCTAACCTACTGCCATACATACCTATTGGTTCTTTTATTTCAGATTGACCATCTACTTTAAAATCTTGAGGTAAAACATGAATAATTTCTTCGCCAGGGAGCATAACAAGTTTATAAACTTGATCAATTAATTTATCAATATCATTATCATTAATTACTTCATCAGGATTTTCTCTTGTAATGTAATCACTATGCTGAAGACTTCTAATATGTTGTCCTGCTATTCCAACTGCTACCTCTTTAACTTCAATCCCAGATTTTGACTGAGCTTCATCAACAGCTATTTTGATTGACTGTATTGTTTGAGTTATATTATTTACCACTCCCCTATGAACTCCTAAACTTTGAGATTTTCCAACACCAAGAACTTTGACTTTATTAAACTGATTTTTTTCTCCAACCATTGCAACTATCTTTGTAGTTCCAATATCTAAACCAACTGAAAAATTTTTATCCATAACTTTATTTTTTGATTGCTATCAAACGATTATTGTATACCAAATCAATCTGCTTATATTCTTTACTCATTATTTTATTATTTTGATATGCATAGAATCCTTTCAACATTTTTAATTTATTTTTTAATTGATATTCATTGCCTGTCCTTATATCTAAATCATAGTTTCTAATTTTTAGATATATCTCTTCATCTTTAAAACTTATTGACTCAAGCTTATTATGAAAAAATTTATCATCATTAAAAGCTTTAATAGTTTTTAAAATTTTAGGTATTTTACTTTTATCTATAGTTCCAATTATTTGAACTAAACCATCAATTACAAGATTGTTTGTCCAAATAATTACTCCTGAGGAATCCATATAAGAATTTAATTCTAGCAAGACAGCTATTGGATCTCTGTCTATTATATCAATTTCCAGCTCTAAATTACTATTACGATAAATTTCAATATTTTTAATTGAATTTATTTTCTTTATTTCATTTTCTATTTTTTGAAATTCATTTTTTTTAACTAGCTCATCAAATCGCTCTGTTTTTATTAAACTGTCAATATTTTTTTTATTATCAAAAGATCTAGAAGTAGTATAATTTATATTTTGATAATTTACATTTTGATAATTATTGAAGTCAATAAAAAAGCTAAATAAGCTCATGGAAAGAAGCACAATCATCAAACCCATCATTTTAATTACATTACTCATTCGTAAATATTTTTTTATTTAAATTATCAGTTATATTTCCAGCACCTAGAACTGATATTACATCAGCATTGGAATTAATTATAATTTCATTAATTGAATCTTTACTTATCATTTCTTTCTTTGATGATTGAATCTTTTTAAGCAATAATTTAGAAGTAACTCCATGAATAGGCTTTTCTCGAGCAGGATAAATATCTAAAAGGTATACCTCGTCAAACTTTGATAATACAAGAGCAAAATCATCCATAAAATCTCTTGTTCTTGAAAATAAATGAGGTTGAAAAATAACAGCCTTTGATTTATTCTTAAAATTTGTAATAACTGTATCATAAACTGAGTCAATTTCAGTTGGGTGATGAGCATAGTCATCAATTATAATTTTATCGTCAATTGTATAGATTTCCATTCTTCTCTCAATTCCTTTTAAACTTGAAAGAAATGGCAGTAATTCTTTAATTTCTATTTCTTTTATTTGATCAATTACAGATAATGCAGATAAAACATTTTTGAGATTATGCATACCAATAATTTTGACATATACATTAGTGAAAAAGTTGTCTGGTGTTTTTAGGTCAAATGAAATGCCTTTATTTATTAAAGTTATATTAGACGCTCTATAATCAGCTTCATTAGTAATTGAAAATGTATAATTTCTTTTTATTTTGACTTGCTCCTCAGCAACCAAGGTTTTCTTTACTTTAAGTGAAAAAAGCTCAAAACTTTTAATTAAAGAATCAAAATCTCCATAAATATCAAGGTGATCACTTTCAATTGAGGTAATTACTGCATAATCTGGTGATAAATTTAAAAATGACCTGTCATATTCATCAGCCTCTACAACAACATAATCATCTCCAGTATAAATATAATTTGAGTTATACCCCTTCATAATTCCACCAACAAAAGCCTTAAATTTTATTCCGTGAGAATAAAGAAGATGACTAATTATACCTGTAGTTGTTGTCTTTCCATGAGTACCAGCTACAGCAATACATTTAGAATTTTTTGTTATCTCACCAAGAATTTCTGATCTCTTATAAATTTTATTTCTACCCTTAGAAATAAAGTATTCAAGATAAATATTATCATCTTTCACCGCAGGAGTGTATATTATTTCAACATCATCTCCCATCATTTCTTTTGGAATTAAATCAAGATTTAATTCATTAGTAATAACTATTCCTTTATTTAATAAAATCTTAATTGCTTGATTATTTTCTCTATCATATCCAAAAACAATATTTCCTTTATCATGAAGGTATTGGGCAATAGATGACATTCCAATTCCTCCAATACCAATAAAAAAATATTTTTTATTTATCATTATTAAAATGTTTTTTTATTATTTCAACAATATCATTTGAAGCGTTAGGTAATGCTATTAATGAAATATTATTTGAAAGTTCATTTCGCAGTTTTTTATCCTTTAATAACAAATCAAGTTTATTTCTAAAAATCAGATCAAGATCTTTTTCTTGAATGCATATGCATGCATTCTTTTCTTCAATTTTCATTGCATTTTCTAATTGATGATTTTCAGCAACATTAGGAGAAGGAATTAAAATAGCTGGTTTTGAGACAATTGCTAATTCAGAAAGAGTTAAAGCTCCACTTCTAGCTAATATTATATCCGAGGAATTATATATTGAATCGATGTCATCAATAAAGTCTGTTACATAGATTGAATCTGAATTATATTTCTTATAATCTTTAAAGTAATCCTTTCCGCATTGCCATATTATAAAAACATTTTTAGAAATAAGAAAGTCAATATTTTTTTCAATTGTTTTATTTATTTTATCAGAGCCTAGACTACCACCAAGAATTGAAATTACTAACTTACTATCTTCTATATTTAATTTACTCTTTAGATTAAAAGAATTGTTTGATTTACTAATTGATTCTCTTATTGGATTTCCTGTTAAAAACAACTTTTTTGAAGGAAAGTATTTTTCCATTTTTTCATATGCTACAGATATATAATTTACATAGCTTGAAAGCAGTCTATTAGAAATACCGGGTAATGAATTTTGTTCTTGAATTAATGTTGGTATTCTTAGAATCGATGAAATAAAAACTATAGGGAAGCTAGCAAAACCTCCTGTTCCAATTACAAATTTTGGATTAAACTTAATGATTATAAAAAGAGAATGAATAAAACTTATAATTAGTTTAAAAGGTAAAAGGAAATTTTTAAATGAGAAAGATCTTTGAAGCCCACTTATCCATAAACCCTCAATATTATATCCATGTTTAGGAACAATATTCATTTCCATCCTTCCTTTTGCACCGACAAACTTTATTTCAGAATTAGTAAAAGATTCCTTAATCTTATTTGCAATAGATAGTGCAGGATATATATGTCCTCCTGTTCCTCCTCCTGAAATTATAAATCTGTTCTTATTTACCATTCTTTTTTTTTATTGAAGAGCTAACACTTAATATCATTCCTAAGGATATACAAGTCATCCATGCAGAGGATCCACCACTACTAATTAAAGGTAAGTTTTGTCCAGTTACAGGTATTATTTGAGTAGCTACTGAGATATTTGTAAATGCTTGTATAATTATAAAAACACCAAGACCAGAAACTAATATTTTTCCAAATCTATCATCAATTCGATGAGTTATTGATAAAAATCTAAAGAACATTAAAATGTATAGACTAATAATAAAAGCTCCACCTAATGCACCCCATTCCTCGACAATTATTGCAAAAATAAAATCAGAATTACTTTGAGGTAGATGATTTTTCATTATACTTTTTCCTGCTCCAACACCAATTAATCCTCCATTGTTAATTGCCATTTTTGCTCTTTCTATTTGATAACTTGCATCTAAATTTTTATTTGATCCAAAATTTTCAATTCTACTCAACCAAGTATCTATTCTATTTGGGAATTTATCAGGAAAAGTTTTAGCTGTAAAAAAGAAAGTTGTCAATATAAAACCTAATATTAAAAATACTTTAAATAAATGTCGTAATGGAAATCCTGATATACAAAGAGTAATTACCAAAGCTGTAAAAATTAAAAATGCTGAAGAAAAATTAACAGGAAATATTAAGAAAACATATGCAAAAATTGGAAGCCAAAGAGGCAATAAGGTTTCAGAGAATTTAGTTTTTGATAATTCCACCTTTGAAAGATATCTAGCTGAATAGGTTATTATTATTATAGCTGCAAGTGATGAAGTTTGAAAACTTATACCTATAAATGGAATGTCTATCCATCTACTTGCCACTGAACCACCTATTATAGTTCCCTTAGACAAAGTATAGACTAATAATGCTAAACCTATTGGTAAAAGAATTATTGACATACCTCTAAATAATTTAAATGGAACTAGTTTGATAGATAACATGAGTATAAAACCAAATAGTATTACAATAAGGTGTTTAACTAAATAATATATTGGAGATGAACCATCTATTACATAAGAAAGATATGAGCTTGATGAAAAAACTGGAAAAAAAGAAAATAGAGTCAGAAGTAATACAATTACTAGTAAAACTTTATCCCCAAATATTAAACTTTTAGTACTCATTTATAAATTTCTAACTGCTTTTTTAAATTGATCTCCCCTATCTTCATAACTATCAAATAAGTCAAAACTGGCACATGCAGGAGATAAAAGAACATTATCCTTTTTGTCTGCAATTTTATTTGCAACTTTTACAGCTTCAGTAATTGATTCTGTCTCAACAATAATTTCAATTACAGGCTTAAATGTTTCAATTATTTTATCATTATCAACTCCAAGACAAATAATTGCTTTTACCTTTTCTCTAACTATTGGTAATAATTCAGAATAATCATTTCCCTTGTCAACTCCTCCTGCAATCCAAACGGTCGGATATTTCATAGAATCTAAAGCATAATAAGCAGCATTAACATTAGTTGCTTTCGAATCATTAATATAATTAACTCCTTGTATTGTTAAAAAGTTTTCAAGACGATGTGGAAGGCCTGAAAAAGTTATAAGACTTTCTCTAATTATTTCATTATCAATTTTAAGTAAATCTGAAACTGTAATTGCAGCCATTGCATTAAGCAGGTTATGCCTTCCTTTAAGCGCAAACTCTTCGGTATTTATCATAATAGTTTTTTTTTTGTTAGAAAGAATATGGTTGTTAATTAACACTTCGTTTTGATTGATATTATCAATTCCAATTGAAATTTTACTTGATTTCAGTTTTTTAGACTTTAAGGCATTCATTAAAACTTTATCATCTGAATTGTAAATTAGGTAATCAGACTCATCTTGATTTTCTGTGATTCTCATTTTAGCATTTACATATTTGCTAAAATCATTTTCATATCTGTCTAAATGATCTTCTATTATATTAGTTATAATAGAAATATTTGGTTTGAACTTTTTAATATCATCAAGTTGAAAACTACTGATCTCTAATACATATATTTCTTTATCTCCAGATAAAAGCATTTTTGAAAAGCTATCACCAATATTTCCTGCCAAACCAACATTTAATCCAGATTTCTTTAGTATGTGATATATTAGCTTAGTTGTAGTAGTCTTTCCATTTGTTCCAGTTACACAGATTTTAAATGAATTAGAATAACTACTAGCAAATTCAATTTCAGAAATTATCGGAATATCAATAGATTTTATTTTAGAAATTATTTGAGATGTATAAGGAATTCCTGGACTCTTAATGATTAAATCTGAGAACTTTATTTTATCAAATGAATGTTGATTTTCTTCAAATTTTATAGAATTTTTTACGAATGTTGATTTTATATCTTTTCCTATATCACTTATATCTGATACAAACACGTTATGTCCTTTTTGATTTGCTAGCATAGCTGCTCCAAATCCACTTTCACCTGCACCAAGAATAGTTATATTTTTTATCATCTAATTTTCAATGTTAAGATTGTTATCAGAGCAAGAAATATTCCTATAATCCATAATCTTGAAACTATCTTACTTTCATGATATCCAGCTTTTTGAAAATGGTGGTGGATTGGAGTCATTAAAAAAATTCGTTTTCCTATACCTGTTTTATTTTTAGTTATTTTAAAGTAGCTGACCTGAAAAATAACTGATAAAGCTTCAATTAGAAAAACTCCACATAGGATTGGTATTAACAACTCTTTTCTTATAAGAATTGAAATTACTGCGATTAAACCTCCGACAGTCAAACTCCCAGTATCTCCCATGAAAACTGTAGCTGGATACGTATTATACCATAGAAAACCCACTAATGAACCTAATAATGCAGCTATAAAGATTGTTATCTCTCCAACTCTAGGTATATACATTATATTGAGATAATCTGAGAAAATTATATTTCCAGAAGTCCATGCAAAAACTCCAAGTGTAAATACAATTATTGCAGATAATCCTGCAGATAATCCATCTAATCCATCTGTCAAATTATTTGAATTGGAGACTGCTGAAATTATAAAAATTATTATTGGAATAATTATTAACCATATCATTTTGTCTCCATTTTTAAAAAGAATATTTGATATTTCACTGTAATTAAGTTCGTTGTTCTTAAAGAACGGTACTGTAGTTTTATATGACTTTATTTCTTTAAGTTGAGAAAATTCTGTTTGTTCTTCATTTGTATTTTGATTAAACTCTACTATTGTTATATCATTACTTAATAATAAAACTAATCCTACAAAAACTCCTAATAGGGATTGTCCAGCTATTTTAAATTTACCCTTTAATCCTTTTTTATCTTTCTTAAAGACTTTAATGTAATCGTCAATAAAACCAATAGTTCCTAGGATTAATGTTGAGATAATTAATATTTGAATATATATGTTTTCAAGATTAGACATTAGAATTACAGGAATGAGTGTTCCTATTATAATTATTAAACCACCCATAGTAGGAGTTCCTTCTTTTTTATCTTCACCGTCTAGACCAAGCTCTCTTACACTCTCCCCTATTTGTTTTCTTTTTAAATAATTAATTATTTTTTTTCCAAAAACAACAGAGACAATAAGTGATATTAAAACAGATACAGCAGCTCTAAAAGATAGATAGCTAAATAAACTTGCACCTGGAAAACTAAATTGACTTTCTAATATTTCGAACAGATAGTATAACACGCTTATTTATTAAAAATTTGTTTTGCAATTTTAAAATCATCAAACTCAATTCTTTTATTATTTTTTAGCTCTTGATAATCTTCATGACCCTTTCCAGCTATTAAAACTATATCTCCTTGTGCACTATTTTCTTTTGCTTCTTTAATTGCTTTAGATCTTTCTATTTCCACTGTAATTTTATCAGTATTAAATTTTGAAACACCATCAATCATATCTTCAATAATAGATTTAGGATCTTCAGATCTTGGATTGTCTGAAGTAAATATTACTCTTGAACTAAGATCAGAACAAATTTTTCCCATAATTGAACGTTTATCCTTATCTCTTTCTCCTCCACAACCGATAATAGTTATTAGGTTTTGACTTGGAGATTTTATTTTATTTATAGTTGATATTACATTTTCTATTGCGTCAGGAGTATGAGCATAATCAACGATAACTGTAACTTTATTAGTTGATAAAAAAGATTGTAATCTACCTACTACGCTTTCAAGCGTGCTGATAGCGGTTAATAATTTAATTTTATCAATATTGTATAGTTTTCCAACAGAGTATATAGCTAATAAATTAGAAGCATTGAACTTACCTATTAGCTTAGTCCAAATTTCACTACTCTCTATACTTAGTAGCATTCCATTCAATTGTTGTTCAATTATTCTTGAAGAAAAATTTGATTTTGACTTTAATGAATATGAGTAAACCTTAGCTGAAGTATTTTGAACCATATATTTAGCATTTTTATCATCTATATTTATAAGTGCAAAAGATTTATTATCTAATGAATCAAATACAGTTTTTTTGGTATCTCTATAGTCTTTAAATGACTTGTGATAATCAAGATGATCATGAGTAAGATTAGTAAAAATCATTCCTTTAAAATCTAACCCATTAACTCTTTTTTGAAAAATTCCATGAGATGAGACCTCAATAAAACATATTTTAATTTCTTTATTTATCATTTCAGATAAATGGTGATTAAGTGTTATTGGGTCAGGAGTAGTATTCTTTGATGGTTCGATAAAATTATCATATTCAATATTTATAGTTGATACTAATCCTGACTTAAGTTCTAATTGATTAAATAATTTGAACAAAAGAGATGCAATGGTTGTTTTACCATTTGTTCCTGTAACTCCTATTAGATCTATTTTAGAAGATGGATTGTCGTAAAAATTTGAAGAAATTATTGAAAGAGCTGATTTTGTACAATTAACACATATATAAACTGATTTATTTTTTTTGAAATTTTCAGGTAATTTTTCACAAATAATTACAGAAGCCCCATTTTTAATTGATTCTTCTATATAGTCATGACCATTAATATTATGACCTTTTATGGCAATAAAAAGGGTGTTATCTTCAACATTTCTTGAATCGAAAGTTATTTTAGTAATATCAATATCTGTATCTCCATATACTGAATCAATATTTACTTTAAATAATATTTCTTTTAATTTTTTCAAAATAGTATATCTATATCTTTTTTACTTATTTCAATTTCTATTGGAATTCCTGTTATAATTTTTTGAGCTACTTTTTTAAAAACTGGAGCTGCTACTAGCCCTCCATAAAATCCTTTTGATTTATTTGGTTTATTTATAACAACTATTGCAGAATATTTTGGATTATCTGCAGGAAAGTATCCAACAAAACTTGAGACATATTGGGTTTCATCTGATGTGTAGTCTATTTGACTTGTTCCAGTTTTTCCAGCAATCCTAATATTTTCATCATATATGTTATTTGCAGTTCCCCATGGTTTACTAACTACATTGTTTAACATCTTTTGAACTGAAATCAGAGTTTCGTTAGAACAGATAGAGGGCATAATTACCTCTCTATTTATTGTGTATACTGGATCTTCTCCAAATGCACCTATACTACTTATGAAACTTGGTTTAACCATTTCCCCATTATTTGCAACAGCGTTATAGAAAGTTAGAGTTTGTAAAGGTGTCATACTTACTCCATAGCCAAAGGCCATCCATGGTAAAGAAATCCCACTCCAACCTTCATCGTCAGGATGAGGAATTCTAGGCTCCCCTTCTCCCTTTATATCTACATTAACTTTTTGATTAATTTTCATATTAATTAATCTATCAACTAGTCTTTCAGGATTATCTTTATAATTATCATAGATTAACTTAACCATTCCAGTATTTGAGGAAACTTCAAAAGCTTTAGAAACTGGAATTTTTCCATATCCCTTTTTATTAGAATCTCTTACTTCATATTTATTATAAAATTTCAGTATACCATTACCCGTATCTACAGTGTCACTTGGACTTACAACACCATCCTCTAGAGCTGCAATTAAGGTCATTAATTTAAATGTCGATCCAGGTTCTTGACTTTCCCAAATACCATAATTTATTTTTTCGTAATACTTTCCCTTGGAAGTTCTAGCTAAATTTGAAATACCCTTTACTTTTCCTGATTTTGATTCCATTACTATCATAGTTCCATGGTCAGCTTCAAATTTTTCTAGCTGATATAAAAGCTCATGATGAACTGCATCTTGAATTTCAGTGTCAATGGTAGTATGAACATCGTATCCCTGTACTGGTTCTCTTTCATAATATGGCCTAATTGGTTTCCACTGTCCATCTGCAATTTTTTGCATTAATCTTAAGCCACTTTTTCCTGTTAAGTATTCTGAATAAGCACCCTCTAATCCAATCCTAGTATAATTTCCTGATTCGTCAACCTTCTCATAACCAATAGTTCTTTCACCAACTTTTCCAAGATGACTTTGTCTCGTGTGATTCTCATTGATAATTAACCCCCCTTTATACAAGCCTCTTTTAAAAATTGGGAAAGACTTAATCTTATTTACATCAGATATTGATAAATCTTTACCAATTAATAAATATCTATTGTTATTATCTCTCGCATTATTTAGATAATTGAAAAAGTACTCTTGAGTAGCATCAAAAAAAAGAGATAGTTCTTTGGATAAATCTAAAATATTATCATCAAAAACTTTTAACGAAGGTGTTTTTGAATCCCATCTTAATTCATATTTTATAACTGTTGAAACAATTAAATCTCCATTATCAGAATAAATATTACCTCTAGATGATTCAACTTCAATGTTTTTTACTGCTTCAATAGTGGATATTGTGTTTTCTTCAACTTCAACATTTTGTAGATAAAATATCTTACCTACTAAAAAAAATGAAAATAATAGAAACAAAAAGAACATTATATTCATTCTACTTGCTATTCTATTATTCGATTTACTCATTTTATTCTTTAATTATTAATTTAATAGGTGGATATTTTGATGTCGTCAAACCATTATCTTTTAGTCTAGAAGTGACTTTAGATTCCATTTTGATACTCATTAAATCAACTTTTGAAGAAACTGATATACTGTTTAATGTATTTACTTCTTTATTAAGTTTAGTAATTAAAAAAGTTTTTTGATCTACACTGTGACTACTGTATATCGTAAACATTAATAAGACTGATACAAATAATAACATTCTCCAATTCTTTAAGGAATCTTTTCCAGCTAGAAAATCAATATTTACAAATGATAAAAAGTTTTTCATATTCTTTCAGCAATTCTAAGTTTTGCACTTCTTGATCTATTATTTTTAATGATTTCTTTTTCTGAAGGCGTAATCATCTTTCCTATTTTTTTTAATTTTAAATCTTTATTTCCATAGAGATCTGGAGAAGTCTCATTTCTGAAACCACCATTTTGTATAAATTTTTTAACTAACCTATCTTCTAAAGAATGATATGAAATACAGACTAGCCTTCCACCCTTTTTTAAATATTTTAAGGATTTATCCAATAAAGTCTTTATTACTTCAAGCTCGTCATTGACCTCTATTCTTATAGCTTGAAATACCTTAGCAAAAAACTTATTTTCTTCTTTAGAGTTTGTTAAGGATTTTAAAATTGTTTTTAAATCATTTGTAGTATCTATATATTTTTTAGTTCTCTCAGAAATTATTTTCTCAGTAACTCTTTTATAATTTTTTAGTTCTCCAAAATTTCTAAAAATATATTCTAGTTGATCTTTTTTATAATCATTAATAACAGCTTTTGCATCTGTTTTCTGAGAATTATTCATTCTCATGTCTAGCTCAGAGTCAAATCTTGTTGAAAACCCTCTTTTTTCACTATCAATTTGATATGATGAAATTCCAAAATCAGCAAGAAGTCCATCAATTTTATTAATTTGAAAATAGTTGAGGTAATTATTTAAATATTTAAAATTTGATTTAACTAGACTTACTCTTTTATCTAGAATTTTATTTTCAATTGCATCTTGGTCCTGGTCAAAAGCTATTAACCTTCCTGATGAATTAAGATTATTTAAGATTTCTGTAGAGTGTCCTCCTCCTCCAAAAGTTGCATCGACATAAATTCCGTTAGGGTTAATATTAAGACCAATTATTGACTCCTTAAGTAGAACTGGATTATGATACATTTTTATCATTTTTATCACCCATTACTTCCTCAGCAAGATTCCCAAAATCAATTTTTGCATCATCTATCGAGTTCTCATATAATTCTTTATCCCAAATTTCAAGAATATTAACTGCCGATGAAACAACAATATTTTTTGAAATTTTAGCATGAGTAATTAAATCTCTTGGAATTAAAATTCTCCCTGAAATATCGATATCAATCTGTCTAACTCCAGCTGTAAACCTTCTAATGAAATCTATATTTTTTTTATTAAACCTATTTAATTTATTAATACTGATCATCAGGTCATCCCACTCTTTTAGTGGATACAATTCCAAGCATGAATTGAAAACAGCTCTTTTGATAACAAAACCATTTTTTAATTTATCCGACAACTGTTTCTTTAATGAAACTGGGAGCATCATTCTACCCTTTTCATCTGCCTTACATTCATAAGTTCCAATAAAGTGTTGCATTGATTGATTGCTTTACTCAAATATAAAATATATTTCCCACATTTTACCACATTTTACCACATTGTTAATAAATTATCATTTTACTTTTTATAATGGTGATTTTCAACTGATTAGATTAATAGAAAAATAGGTTATTCTTTATGCATATATTTGTGCTTAACTCAAAATCTATGGAAGAAGTCATAATAAAAGAAGGTGGATTTAGTTACATCGAAAAAGGAGAGGGTAGACCAATAATTATTTTACACGGATTGATGGGGGGGTTAAGTAATTTCCAGGGTGTCTTTGAGTATTTTCCATCAAAAAAATATAAAGTAATTATTCCTGAATTGCCTGTTGAAACTACTCCTATATTGAAAACCAATGTTGCTACTTTTTCAAAATTTGTTAAAGATTTCATTGATTTCAAAAATTTAAAGGATGTTATTATATTAGGTAATTCTCTAGGCGGTCATGTAGGTCTACTTTTTACTAGAGATTTTCCAGAGCTTGTAAGTGGTTTAATAATTACCGGAAGCTCAGGCTTATATGAAAAGTCTATGATGGGTGATGGATATCCAAAAAGGGGTAATTATGAATATATTCAAAATAAAACAGAAGAAGTTTTTTACGATCCTAAAATTGCTACTAAAGAAATAGTTGATGAAGTATTCGCAGGTGTTAATGATCGAGAAAAATTAATTAGAACACTTTCTCTTGCAAAAAGTGCTATAAGACATAACATGACAGATGATCTTCCAAAAATGGATACTAATACTTTGATTATTTGGGGTAGACAAGATGTTGTAACTCCGCCAAGTGTTGCTGAGGAATTTAATTCCCTACTTCCTAATTCAGAGCTTTCATGGATTGATAAATGCGGTCATGCACCAATGATGGAACATCCTAAGGATTTTAACATAATAATGGAAAATTGGCTTTCAAAGAATAACTTATAATCAATTTGATTATGAAAATCATCAATTCAGTTTTTGAAAAAAGTAGTAAAGATATTAGCCAATGCCCAAGCAATAAATTACCTGAGTTTGCATTAGTTGGAAGATCCAATGTTGGCAAATCATCTCTTATAAACTCATTATTAAATAATAAATCTATTGCTAAAATATCTTCTAAACCTGGCAAAACACTTTTAATTAATCATTTTAGAATAAATGATAAATTATATATTGTTGATCTACCTGGATATGGTTATGCTACCATCTCAAAAAAAATAAAAGAAGACATAAAATCAATACATCGAAGTTATTTTAAATCTAGAAAAGAACTTTTTTATACTCTACTTCTTATTGATATAAGACATGAAATACAACAAAATGATCTAGACTTTATGGAGTTTTTAAATAGTAATTATTGTCCCTTCATAATAATTTTCACCAAATCAGATAAATTAAAAGTAAATGACCTTGATAAACGTTTAGAAATTTTAAAGAATCAACTTTCAAACTATTGGGATGAATTTCCAAAGATGATTATTACTTCATCAAAAAATAAAACAGGAATTAATGAAATTCATAGTTTTATTGAGTCTTCACTTAAAGACTATATTATTTAGAATTGTCTGAAATTCTTTTTTCAAATTCTGCACAAAAATCTTCAATTAAGTTAATGAGATTTTCCTCACCTGTAGCTTTTGATATTGACTGCTTCATTGATAAAAACGTTTGAAGAACGAAGGTTTTCATTTCATCAACAGGCATTTCTTTTGTCCAAAGATCCATTTTTAAAGTCTCTTTCTTTTGACTATCCCAAAAGGAGAGCAAGATAGCTTTTGATAACTGATCCTTCATTCCTCCGTCTGGAGCAGACCATGAAATTTGTTCAGGAATATTATTATCATCTAACTTTACCTTAATTGTTATTTCTGTTTCTTTCATTTAACTTTTTTATACACTAGATTTGCACAAATATATAATTTAATCCTTGTTGATGAAATATCCTGAAAAAGTTTCAAAACATATAGTTAGTTGGATTGACAACTATCTTAATAAAAGTAAAATGAAGGGGTTTGTGGTTGGAGTTTCTGGAGGAATTGACTCAGCCTTAACTTCAACACTGTGTGCTGAAACAAAAAGAAATGTTCTTTGTATAGAAATGCCTATTAATCAAAATAAAGATCAAGTTTCAAGATCTAAAAAACATATTGAATGGTTGAAGAAAAAATATTCAAATGTTTCATCTATTACTATTCCCCTAGATAATACGTTTGATTCATTCATAAGATCTATTCCTGAGGTTAAATCTCAAGAAAACGACCTAAGTCTTGCCAATACAAGATCTAGATTAAGAATGGTCACATTATATTATTTTTCTGCACTAAAAAAATATATTGTTGTTGGTACAGGAAATAAAGTTGAAGATTTTGGAATTGGATTCTACACGAAATATGGGGATGGAGGAGTAGACATTAGCCCTATTGCAGATTTATTAAAATCAGATGTATATAGTCTAGCTAAATTTTATAATATTAACGATCAAATTATTGAAGCAATTCCAACAGATGGGTTGTGGAATGATAATAGAAATGATGAGGATCAAATTGGAGCATCATATGAAGAACTTGAAAAAGCAATGCTGAATGACAATAAAGTAGATCATGATTTGTCAGCTAGAGAAAAGGAGGTTCTAAAGATATACAAGTCACTAAACTCATCTAATAGACATAAAATGCTTGCAATTCCTGTTTGTAAAATTCCAAAAGATTATATTAGATAAATTGAAAAAATTAAAAATCTTAATTATTGATACTAATCCAATTATTCATATTGGGTTTAAATCTATTTTTAAAAATTCAATGTTATTTGAGGTGGCTGCATTCACTAATAATAAAAATGAAATTTATAATATAATAAATCAATTAAACATTGATATTGTCATATCTGAAATTGATTTTAAAAACGGAAATGTTACTGATGTTTTAAAAATATTTAAGAAAAATAATATTCAGATACCTCTAGTAGTATTTACATCTGAATCAAATGAAAATAAATCTATTAGTATTCTAAAAGCTGGTGCTTCAGGATTTATAACAAAGAATTTGAAAAAAAAATCAATAAAACATATTCTTCAAGAAATTGCATTCTCAAAGTATGGATCAAAAGAATTAAACAAGTATACTAGACTTAAGAACAGATTTAACTTTGATTATAATACTGAAAAATTAAATAGTCTATCTAAACGTGAATTACAAGTATTAAAGTTATTTTTTAGAGGAAAAAGAAATATTGAGATATCTGATAAACTAAGTATTAATCAAAAGACTGTAAATACTTACATTACAAGAATTATGAAAAAACTAGAAGTTAGTAATAAAACTGATTTATACTTATTAGCTAGAAAGCATATTAAACAACCCTATTAAGTTTAGCAGATAGCACCTTCTTTAACCTGTAATAACTCATAACCTCCTCTAGAATATCATTTTTATTTCCTTCTTTTTGAAACTCTTGAAGCTCAATAATTTTTTTATCTATTAAAAACCTTCTCATATTTAGAATAGTTTCGTTGACAAGCTGGCTAAGCTCACTTCCAATTTTTTTTACATAAATATTCTTTCTCTCCCAATCATGTAATTGATATTTTTCATCATTGATTAATATATCTGAAACAATTTTGCTTGAATTAGAATCTAAATCATTTATGAAATTGTCAATTGATAATGATGATTGATTATGAAATCCTTGGATTAGTTTATTATAAATAGCCTTAAATGGTGAATGCGTAAACTCTATTTCATCTTCTTGAAGATCTAAATAAATCTTTTCAAAAACTTTAGATGTACTATCTTTTTTAGTCGTAATATTCTCACCTTTTTCATCTTTACTTATTCGAGAATCTTCATATGAAATTTCTTCAGCACCATATTTTAAAAGAATACTTATAATTTGTCTTTCTAACTGATAAATATAGCTTGAGGTATTTTCGTTACGTGAGTTTTGAACTTTAGAAATTTTGTTTTTATATAGTTTTCTAGAGGATTTTTTTAATGATTTATTAGTTTCAATATTGGCAAAAGATCTGAAAAGTGAAGCCTCATCAATCTCTAATACAGATGATAACTTTTTAATATAAACTTCCTGTTTTAGAGAGTCTGGAATTAATGTAATTGACCTAAGAATATTTTTGATTAAATCTACTTTTTTATCCTCATCAGTCAGAAAGTCAGTGTTTATACTAAGCTTAAAATCTATAAAATCTTTTGATTCATTTTTAATATAATCTAACATAAAATCCTTTTTGTTTTTTTTCACAAAACTATCAGGATCTTCTCCTTCAGGAAAAGAACAAATTTTTACATTTAAACCTTCCTCTAGAATCATATCAATACTTCTTAATGAAGCAGATAATCCTGCTTGATCTCCATCAAATAATAATATAATGTTAGCTGTAAGTCTTTTAATTAGAATTATCTGATCTTTTGTTAAAGATGTTCCCGATGAAGCTAGGACATTCTTAATTCCATGCTCATGAAGCTGAATAACATCCATGTACCCTTCCACTAATAAGCATGTATCATCTTTAACTATAAACTGCTTTGATTCATATATCCCATACAAAGTTTTACTCTTATTGTAAATTTTACTTTCAGGAGAATTAATATATTTAGCTAACTTTTTAGTAGAATCAACTATCCTTCCTCCAAAGCCCACAATCCTTCCGGCTATACTTTTAATTGGAAAAATTATTCTACCTCTGAACCTATCAATTTTTTTATCATTGCTTGATATAACAAGACCAGTTTCATCTAGATAATCATCAGAATAACCTTTTTTTATTGCACTTTTATAAAACTCATTCTGAACGTCGTTACTAAAACCTAAACTAAAATTCTGAATTGTAGATAAGGAGAGACCTCTATCATTTAAGTATTTATTTATTTTATCTTTTTTAGATAATATTTCTTGAAAATAACTTAAGGCAAAACTATTAATAATAAACAAGGACTCTCTTTCATTTCTTTCTTCAATATTTTCACTGCTTTCAGCTGTTTCAATTATTTCGATATTGTATTTATTGGCAAGATATTTTATTGATTCTGGATAATTAAACTGCTCATGCTCCATCAAAAAGGCAATTACATTTCCACCTTTTCCAGAACTAAAATCTTTCCATATTTGTTTTGAAGGAGAAACAACAAAACTTGGTGTTTTTTCATTTGTAAATGGACTTAGTCCTTTGAAATTTGCACCAGTTTTTTTTAGAGCAATAAAGTCGGAAATAACCTCTTCAACTCTAGAGAATTCAAAAACTTTATCTATTGTGTCTTTAGTAATCAAATTATGAAATTTAATGTCAAGATAATAAATTAATACTTTCGCTCAATTATATAATCTAATAGAATTTTAATAGAGTCTTTTGAATCATTATCAGGAAATTTATTAAGAATGTCAAGAGCCTTATTCTTATAATTAATCATTTTATTATGCGTATACTCAAACCCTTTATGTTTAATTATAAATTCATTTACTAATTTCTTATTATCCATTGTATATTTTTTCTTTTTTAGAATAAATTTAATTTCTTTTCTATCTCTATAATTTGAGTTTTGAATTGAATAAATCAGTGGAAGAGTAATTTTTTGAGATTTTAAATCTGACTTATTGGGTTTTCCAATTCTTTTTGTTGTAAAATCAAAGAGGTCATCTTTAATTTGAAAAATTATTCCTAAATAATTTCCAAAGAGTTCGATCTCATCAATATTTTTTTTTCCTGATGCAATTGAACCTAACTTACAACAACAAGAAAAAAGAGATGCAGTTTTTTTTGATATTAGTAGAATATATTCTTCTTCAGATAAATTAAAGTTTCTAGACTTTTGAATCTGAAATAATTCACCTTCAGAGATTTCTTTTACTGCTTTTGAAACTTCATTTAAAAGATCGTAATCTTTATTTTCAGTAGAAAGAAGAAGTGCTTTAGATAAAAAGAAATCACCAACTAGGACTGAAATTTTATTTTTCCATAGAGCATTTATCGTTAAAAAATTCCGTCTTACATAACTGTCATCCACAATATCATCATGAATTAATGATGCTGTATGAATGAGTTCAACAAGATTTGCAGCTCTATAGGATTTTTCGTTAAGAGTTCCTTTAGAAAACATTTTAGCAAAAAGTAAAACTAATATGGGTCTAATTTGTTTTCCTTTTCTATTAAGTATATAGATTAAAATAAGATCTAGAAGTTTAACTTTCGAGGAAACTGAACTATAAAATTGTTTTTCAAAAATTTTTAATTCTTGAATAATTGGTTTTTTTATTTTCTCAGTTATCTTCAAACTCACTTAGATAATCATCATTGCATCACCATAAGAAGAAAAATTATACTTCTTTTTCATCGCCTCTTTATATGCCTTTAATATGAAATCCTTACCACCAAATGCAGAAACCATCATTAAAAGAGTTGATTTTGGAGTATGAAAATTTGAAATCATTGAGTTAGCAATTGAAAATTCAAATGGAGGATATATAAATTTATGTGTCCATCCATCATATGTATTTAGAGTTCCAAATGAAGAAACAGAGCTTTCCAATCCTCTCATTACTGTTGTTCCAACAGCACATATCTTCTTTTTGTTTTTTAGTGCATCATTAATTATATCAGCAGAGTTCTGGTTGATTTTTAATTCTTCAGAATCCATCTTATGTTTAGAAAGATCTTCAACATCAACAGGACTAAATGTTCCAAGGCCAATGTGTAATGTGATTTCTGGAAGAAGCACTCCTTTAATCTCTAATTTTTTTAATAAGTGCTTTGAAAAATGAAGACCTGCAGTAGGAGCTGCAACAGCACCTTCATTTTTTGCATAAATAGTTTGAAATCTTTCTTTATCCTGTGGCTCAACAGGCCTATTTATATACTTTGGTAAAGGTGTTTCTCCAAGTTCTTGGAGTTTATCTCTAAACTCTTCATATGGACCATCAAAAAGGAACCTTAAGGTTCTACCTCTAGAGGTAGTATTATCAATTACCTCAGCTACTAAACTTTCATCCTCACCAAAATAAAGCTTATTACCTATTCTAATCTTTCTAGCAGGATCTACTAATACATCCCACAGTCTTTGATCTTGATTAAGCTCTCTGAGAAGAAATACCTCAATTCTTGCACCAGTTTTTTCTTTATTACCAAATAATCTAGCAGGAAAAACCTTTGTATTGTTAAGGACAATAACATCCCCTTCGTCATAAAAGTCAATAATATCTTTAAAGACTAGATGCTCAATTGTTTCTTCTTTTCTATTAAGAAGCATTAATTTACATTCATCTCTTTCAGCAGATGGATGTTGAGCTAGATATTTATCAGGAAGTTTGTATTCAAAATCAGATAGTTTCATATTTTAATATTAGGTGCGCAAATATAACCTTCTGAAACACCGAAAGTCAAGTAATTAGCTAATTATTTTTGAGAAATCTTAAACCCTAAAGATTCTAGATCATTCCAAAAGTTAAGATAAGATTTAGAAACAACCTCTGGATTAATAATAATAATTGGATTAATCATAGATAAAGGTGCAAAAGACATGGCCATCCTATGATCATCATATGTGTTTATACTAACTCCTGATTTTAATTTAGAATTGTTTTTTAATGTTATTGATTGATTTGAAATAGTTACACAATCTACTTCAAATTTTTCAATTTCTCTCTTTAATGCAAGCAATCTGTCAGTTTCTTTCAGTTTTAAAGTATGAAGTCCCTCAAGCTTACAGTTTACACCAAGACCCAAACATGTTACAACGATAGTTTGAGCTAAATCTGGGTTATCTCTAAGGTTAATTGAGATACTATCTGGAAGATCAATATTATTTTTTTTTAAATAAATTTTATCATTGAGAAATTTTGTTTCAACACCAAACTGTTTATATATATCTACAATTCTTGAATCACCTTGAATACTATTGTTGAAAAATGATGAAAGAGTTATGTAAGAACTATCAGATAATGCTACTAAGCTATAAAAGTAAGAAGCAGAACTCCAGTCTGATTCAACTATTTGATCAGGAATTTTATTTGAGACTAATTGTTTAATAATTATTTCATCAGGCTTTATATCAACAATACCACCTATTCTTTCTATAATTTTTTTAGTCATATGAATATATGGTAATGATGTTATTTTAGTAGACAGTTTAATTTTTAAACCCTGATTAATAGAAACTCCCAACATCATTAAAGATGAAATATATTGAGAGCTAACATCAGCAGGTAAAGCAATTTCATTACCATATATTAATTTACCATTAATTTTAATAGGTGGGTACCCTTTTTTATCTATGTATTCTATATCAGCACCAAGATTATTTAAGGCTTCAACTAATATTAAAATAGGTCTTTCTTTCATTCGAGAAGAACCAGTTAAAATTTTAGAAGAATTTAGTATTGATGAATAATATGAAGTTAAAAATCTCATTGCTGTTCCTGCATGACCAATATTTATTTCCTCTTTATCAGATTTAAGTGAAGAATTCATAGTTTTGGTATCATCTGAATCAGAAAGATTATTGATATTAAAAAAAGAGGTATAGGCTCTTAAAGTTAGTAGACGATTTGACTCACTTTTAGAACCGCTAATATTGATATTTCCATGAAGGTTTTTTCCTTCTTTTGATATTTGATACACTATTTAAGTTTAATATTCGACTTATGTCTGTCTTTGTCTCGTTCTGTTTTTTTAACAAGGTTTTGTTCAAATGACTTTTCAAGATCAATTCCAGTTTGATTTGCAAGACAAATTAATACAAATAGAACATCTGATAATTCATCTGCAAGGTTATCAATATTATCTTCTTTTTTTAAACTTTGCTCACCATATTTTCTTGCTACTATTTTGGCTACTTCTCCAACTTCTTCAGTTAAAATTGCCATGTTAGTTAACTCATTAAAATATCTTACACCATGAGCATTAATCCATTTATCAACTTTTGTTTGTGCATTTTTAATATCCATAATTTAGTTATTTTGATTAAGCATTTTCCATAATCCCTCTTTTAGACTAGATATTCCAAAAGTATTAACAGATGATATTATAAAAAAGGGAGTTGATTTAAATTCTTTTTTTAAGATTATTTCAAATTCCCCAAGTAATTCATCATCCATCAAATCACATTTACTAAAAGCAATCATAAAATCTTTGTCAGCTAACTCAGGGTTATATTTAATTAATTCTTGTTGTAAAACATCAAAGTCTTTTTTTACGTTTTTAGTATCTACAGGTATTACATATAGTAAAATAGAATTTCTTTCAATATGTCTTAAAAAGTAATGCCCAAGACCTCGACCCTCACTAGCTCCTTCAATTATTCCAGGAATATCAGCCATTACAAATGATCTATAATCTGACATAGTTACAATACCTAAATTTGGTTTTAGAGTTGTAAACTCATAATCTGCAATTTTAGGCTTTGCATCAGATAGAACAGATAATAAAGTTGATTTACCTGCATTTGGATAACCAACAAGTCCAACATCTGCTAGAACTTTAAGTTCAAGTGTTATTTGAAGTTCTTGACCAGGAAGACCACTTTGAGAATATCTTGGTGTTTGATTAGTTGGCGATTTAAAATGAAAATTACCACGTCCTCCCTTTCCACCTTTTAGAAGAATTATTTCTAATTTATCCTCATTGATTTCAAAAAAAATTTTATCAGTATTAGTGTCTTTTATTATGGTACCTAAAGGGACATCTATAATAATATCTTCGCCACTAATTCCTGACTTTCTGGAGCCTCCTCCATCCCCTCCATTTCCTGCTTTAAAATGTTTTTTAAATCTAAAACTCTGCAGAGTCCAAAGGTTAGCATTTCCTTTTATAATAATATTTCCTCCATCTCCTCCATCTCCTCCATCTGGACCTCCTTTAGGTATATATTTTTCTCTTCTTAAATGTGTAGACCCTCTTCCACCTTTTCCTGAACTAACACTAAGCTTTACATAATCAACAAAATTATCAACTATCATATACTTTTAAATTAAACTATCTACAAGATCAAATAACCTTGAAGTAATATCTTCAACCGATCCCTTTCCATCTACAGAGAAGAACTTGTTTTGCTTTTGATAAAAATTAATAAGTATTGAAGTTTTATTATTATACTCATTAAATCTATTTTTAATTTTTTCAATATCCTGATCATCTGATCTATTCGTAATTTTTCCTCTATCAAGCAATCTTGATATTAGTTCATCTTCATTAACATCTAGAGCAATTGTTGCATTAATTTTAAGATTTATTGAAACTAAAAAAGAATCAAGAGATTCAGCTTGATTCAAGGTTCTTGGAAAGCCATCAAAAATATATCCATTGACATCTTTGTTAGATATTACTTCATTTTCCAGCATTTTAATTGTAACAGAATCTGGAACTAAATCACCTTTATCTAAATATGTCTTAGCTTCTAAACCTAGTGTGGTTTTGTTGGTAATATTTTTTCTAAATAAATCTCCTGTTGATATATGATATAAATCATATTTATTCTTTAAAAAATCTGCTTGAGTTCCTTTACCTGATCCAGGTTTTCCAAAAATGACAATGTTAAACATAGGCACAAAGATATTTAAAATGTTTAGTATTTTTTATTCTGATTAAAGTAATGCTTATTTTTGCACAATGTTAGGAAAAAATAAAACACTAGGAATTCTTGGTGGAGGCCAACTTGGAAAGATGGTTCTTGATGTTTCTAACAGATGGGGTCTTAAAGTTTATGTTCTCGACTCAAATATAGAATGTCCATCAAGCAAGTTATGTTCAAAATTTTTTGTTGGTGATTTAATGGATTTCGATACGGTAGTTCAATTTGGTCAGAATGTCGATTTAATAACTATTGAAATAGAGAATGTTAATGTTGAGGCATTAAAATTTCTTGAATCAAAAGGTAAAAAAGTTTTTCCACAACCTAGAGTGATTGAAATAATTCAAGATAAATCAAAACAAAAAGAATTTTATATTGATAATGAAATACCAACTTCATCTTTCAGGAGTTGTTATGGAATTGAAGAACTGAAAAGTCTAATTAGTAAAGGTGAAATATCTTACCCTTTTATTTGGAAAGCCTCAAAAATGGGATATGACGGATATGGAGTGAATAAAATATCTGATAATAAAAGTCTTGAAAAATTAAGTGACTGTCATTGTATAGTTGAAGAATTAATTTCAATAAAGAAAGAACTTTCAGTAATGGTTGGATTAAGAGAATCTGGAGAAATATTAAATTATCCTGTAGTTGAAATGGAATTCAATAAAGATTCTAATCAAGTTGAATATATTTTATCTCCTGCTCAAATAAGTCAAGAATTAAAAATTAAAGCTGAAAAACTTGCTTGTAATATAGCTGAAAAGTTTAAAATTTGTGGAATAATAGCTGTTGAAATGTTTTTAACGAACCAAGATGAAATATTAGTTAATGAAGTTGCACCTAGACCTCACAATAGTTATCATTTTTCAATTGAAGGATCATACACAAGTCAATTTGAACAATTTCTAAGGGCAATTTTAGATCTTCCACTTGGAAGTACTAAAATTTTACAAAATTCTGTAATGGTTAATTTAGTTGGTGAGAAGAATTCAAAAGGTATAGTAGAGTATAAAAATTTTGATCAAATTATTGGTATAGAAGGAGTTAATCCTCATATTTACGGTAAACTTGAAACAAAACCTAATAGAAAAATGGGTCACATTACTATAATTAATGAAGATATTGAGATAGCAAAAACAATTGCAAAGGAAATTAAAGAAACAATAATAATAACAACAAGAAAATGAGTCAAGTAGGAATTATAATGGGTAGTAAATCAGACTTCAAAATTATGAGTGAAGCAATCGACATTTTAAAATCTTTTGGTGTTAAAACAGAATATGATATTGTTTCAGCACACAGAACTCCAAAGAAAATGATTGAATATGCTACTAATGCTGAATTAAAAGGTATAAAAGTTATTATTGCTGGAGCTGGAGGAGCAGCCCATTTACCTGGTATGGTTGCATCAATTACTAGTCTTCCAGTTATTGGAGTACCTATAAAATCAAGAAATTCAATTGATGGTTGGGATTCTATTCTTTCTATTTTACAGATGCCAGGTGGTGTTCCAGTTGCAACTGTTGCATTAAATGGATCAAAAAATGCAGGAATTCTTGCTGCTCAAATAATTGGGTCTTTTGATTCAAAAGTTTCAAATAAAGTTAAAGCGTACAAAAAAGATCTTGAGAATAAAGTTCTGGAAAGCAGCAAAGACTTGAAGAATAGACCTTAATCCTTAATCCAATCTTTATATCCTTTTTTATAGTTGTATATAGTTTTGAACCCTAAAGATTTCATTATATGACTTGCCTTAAGACTTCTATTTCCTGAAGCACAGTATATAAGATATTCTTTTTCTTTATTAAGACTCTCTAAGTTGTCAATAAATTCTCTTTTTTGAAAATCTAGATTAAATGAGGTCTTAATATTTCCTTCTTTAAACTCTTTATCAGTTCTAATATCAATAACTATAACTTGCTTATCTAATAAATTATTTACTTGTTCTTTATTGACATCTTGGATTACATATGACTGAAAAAAAACTAATAGTGTATAAAAAAAAAGTTTTAACATTTAATGAACATTATTATTATTACTTTCAATATTACATATTTTTGCTAAAAACTTTTAATGTTCAAAGAAAAATTTGCTCATAGACACATTGGTCCAAACCCTACTGAGTTAAATATTATACTTAAAACAATTGGTGTAGAATCTGTTGAAGAACTTCTAAATCAAACAATTCCTGACAATATTCGTCTAAAGAAAGACCTAAACATTCCTGAGGGAATTAGTGAGATGGAATTTTTAAAAGAAATAAAGAAACTTTCATCTTTAAATAAAAATTTCAAGACATATATTGGACTTGGATATCATGACACTTTCACACCATCTGTAATTCAGAGGAATATTCTTGAGAACCCAGGATGGTATACTGCTTACACGCCATATCAACCGGAAATTGCTCAAGGAAGACTTGAAGCACTATTAAATTTCCAAACGATGATTTGTGATCTTACTAAAATGGAATTAGCTAATGCATCATTATTAGATGAAGGAACAGCTGCTGCCGAGGCTATGATTATGATGTTCAATAACAGATCAAAGCAACAAAAGTCTTCAAATGAAAATAGGTTTTATGTTGATTCAAATATTTTACCCCAAACTCTTTCAGTTCTTAACACTAGGGCAAATCCTTTAGATATTGAGATAATTTCAGGAGATATAAAATCTATTTCTCAAAATGATTTTTTTGGATGTATTATTCAATACCCTGGAAAAGATGGAGAGTTAATTGATATTGACAAAATATTATCTAATATCACAAATAATGATTTAAAAATTATTCTTGCTGTTGACTTAATGTCTTTAGTTATTTCTGAACCACCATCACCTGATAAAGTTGATGTTATTGTTGGAACAACTCAAAGGTTTGGAATTCCCTTAGGATATGGGGGGCCCCATGCTGCATTTTTTGCAACAAAAGAAAAATATAAAAGAAATATTCCTGGAAGAATAATTGGTGTTACAAAAGATATAGATGGAAACCATTCCTTAAGAATGGCTTTACAAACAAGAGAGCAACATATTAAGAGAGACAGAGCTACATCTAATATTTGTACTGCTCAGGTTTTACTTGCTGTTATGGCTGGAATGTATGCTGTATATCATGGTCCTATCGGCTTAAGAGAAATATCAAATTCAATTCATTTAAAAGCTGTTTATTTATATCAGAAAATCTCTAAACTTGGAATTGAAATTAAATATTCTAAATTCTTTGACACCATCACAATTATATGTGATTCAAAAAAATTAAATAAAATTGCATTATCAAGACATGTAAACTTTTGTAACCTAATTACCAATCAAATTTCGATTTCAGTTAATGAAAAGACAGATCGTAATGATTTAGATCAAATTATATCAATTCTTGAAGAATATTCTGGGCAAAAATCACCTAATATTAAATTTCCAGAAACTCAAATGTTAGATAATGTTCGAGAATCTGAAATTTTATCACATCCTGTTTTCAATTCTTACCATTCAGAAACATCTCTAATGAGATACATTAAATCTCTTGAAAATAAAGATTTATCTCTTACACAATCTATGATCTCTCTCGGTTCATGCACAATGAAACTTAATGCAGCTTCTGAAATGATTCCTCTAAGTTGGACTGAATGGAATAGTATTCATCCTTTTGTCCCTGTTGACCAAGCAAGGGGATATCATGAGGTCATAAGTAAACTTGAAACATTTTTATCTGAAATAACTGGTTTTTCCGCTACTTCTTTACAGCCAAATTCAGGAGCTCAAGGAGAGTACAGTGGTCTAATGGTTATCAAATCATATTTAAATAAAATTGGTCAAAGTCATAGAGATATTTGTCTGATTCCTTCTTCTGCTCATGGAACTAATCCTGCGTCTGCAATCATGGCTGGATTAAAAGTTGTAGTTATTGGAACTGACGATAAAGGAAATATTGATATTGAGAACTTAAAAATAAAAGTTGAAGAACATAAGGATAGTTTAGCTGCTTTGATGATAACTTACCCTTCGACACACGGTGTATTCGAATCTGAAATTCAATATATAAATGATCTTATTCATAAAAATGGGGGTCAGGTTTATATGGATGGAGCAAATATGAATGCCCAAGTAGGTTTGACTAGCCCTAAAATAATTGGAGCTGATGTTTGTCACTTGAATCTTCATAAAACATTCTCTATTCCTCATGGCGGAGGAGGCCCAGGTGTAGGTCCAATTTGTGTGGCTGAACATCTTAAAGATTTCCTTCCTTCTAACCCTGTAATTACTACTGGAGGAAAACATCATATAGAAGCAATTTCTTCAGCACCATGGGGTTCATCATTAGTATGCTTAATATCATATGGATATATAAGAATGCTAGGAAAATCAGGTATTAAAGAGTCTACAGAAATTGCAATTATAAATGCTAACTATATGAAGACTAAACTTGAAAAAAACTTTACAATTTTATACAGTGGCGAAAATGGAAGATCTGCTCATGAATTTATAATTGATTGCAGAGAATTTAAGAAGTATAAAATAGAAGTTATCGATATTGCAAAAAGATTAATTGATTACGGGTTTCATGCACCAACTGTATCATTTCCTGTTCCAGGAACAATGATGATAGAACCAACTGAGAGTGAAAATTTAAGTGAATTAGATAAGTTCTGTGATGCTCTTAACTCAATTTATTTAGAAATTACATCTATAAACGAATCAGATAGAGAAATGTTAAGAAATTCCCCTCATACTCTTAAAATGCTTACTGCTAGTGATTGGGATTACAATTATTCTAGAGAAAATGCATCTTTTCCAAAAAGTTATTTAAGAGATAATAAATTTTGGCCCTCCGTTAGAAGGGTTGATGAAGCATATGGTGATAGAAACTTAATTTGCAGCTGCCCACCTATAGAGATTTATGAATAATTTAATTAATTTTACATAATGAACTTTAAAATCACTGGAACAGGTAGTTGTGTTCCAGATATAACAAAAACAAATACTGAATTTCTTAATAGTAATTTTTTTGATGATGATGGGAATCAAATTGAAAGATCAAATCCTGAAATTATTGATAAATTTCAATCTATTACTGGAATTAATGAAAGAAAATATGTTTCAGATGAAATTAAATCTTCAGACCTAGCTGCAGTTGCTGCTAGAAATGCCATTAAAGATTCAAATATTGATCAAGAGTCTTTAGATTATATAATTGTTGCTCATAATTTTGGTGATATTTCATCTAATAGCAATCAAATTGATACACTTCCTTCTCTTTCATCAAAAGTTAAATCCATATTAAAAATTAAAAATCCAAAGTGTGTAGCATACGATATTATTTGTGGATGTCCGGGATGGGTTGAAGGTGTGATTCAAGCAAAATCATTTATAAAGTCTGGAATGGCTACAAAATGTCTAATTATTGGTTGTGATACATTATCTAGAGTATCTGATTCTAATGATAGAGACTCAATGATTTACGCTGATGGTTCTGGAGCAATTATATTAGAATCTAACGATTCATCTAGTTCTGGCATACTATCTCATAATTCTGCAACTTATACATTTGAAGGAGAAAATGATTTTTTATACTATGGAGCTTCTTGTAATCCTAAAATAAATAAAAATTCAAATCAAAAGTATATTAAAATGCATGGAAGAAAAGTTTATGAGTTTGCATTAAATAATGTGCCTAATGCTATGAAAGATTGCTTTGATGAATCTAAATGTAAAATTGAAAATCTAAAAAAAATATTTATTCATCAAGCCAATAAAAAAATGGATGAAGCTATCATTAAAAGGTTCTATAGATTATATAAAGTTCCTCAACCTGAGAATATACTTCCAATGAATATTGAAGAATATGGAAATAGTTCTGTAGCTACTATTCCAACTCTTTTTGACCTAGTCAAAAAAAGTGATTATAAAGGACATAAACTTAATACAGGTGATATAATTATGTTTGCCAGTGTTGGTGCTGGAATGAATATTAATGCAATAACTTACCAGGTTTAATTCTTATGAAGTTTTTTTTTCATATTGGAAGGTATTTTTTAATGATTAAATATACTTTCACAAAGTTTACAAAGTGGAGTGTCCTTAAAAAATTAATTTTTCAAGAAATTGATGATTTAATTTTAGGATCAATTGGTATTGTAGCTTTTATGTCCTTCCTTATTGGAGGTGTTGTCGCTATTCAAACTGCTCTGGCTATAGAAAACCCTTTTCTTCCTGGAAATCTTATCGGTTTTGCAACAAGACAATCAGTAATCCTAGAATTTGCTCCTACTCTGATATCTATAATAATGGCTGGAAAGGTTGGCTCATTTATTACATCTAGTATAGGCACAATGAGAGTGACTGAGCAAATTGATGCTTTAGAAGTTATGGGAATCAACTCATTTAACTATTTAATATTTCCTAAAATTATTTCATTACTGCTATACCCTTTTTTGATTACTCTTGCAATGTTTCTTGGGATCCTTGGTGGTTATGTAGCTAGTGTATATGCTGGTTTTTCAACAAGCTTTGACTTTATTCAAGGAATTCAACTTGACTTTCAAGTATTTCATATTGTATATACCTATTCAAAGACTATGTTATTTGCATTTGTATTGGCTACTATTCCAGCATATCATGGGTTTTACATGAGAGGAGGTGCGCTAGAAGTTGGAAAAGCCAGCAATATTTCTTTTGTTTGGACCAGTAGTGTAATTATCATCCTTAATTTTATTGTAACTCAACTTTTATTAGCATAATGATTACTGTAAATAATATATCTAAGTCATTCGATAATATCAAAATAATTAATGATGTGTCTGCAGTTTTTGATAAAGGAAAAACTAATTTAATAATTGGTCAGAGTGGATCAGGTAAAACAGTATTAATGAAATGTTTACTTGGACTTCTAGATGTTGATCATGGTGAAATTTTATATAATGGTAAAAAATTTGATAAGGATAATATTTCAACAATCTCAAATTTAAGAAAACAAATAGGAATGGTTTTTCAAGGAAGTGCACTTTTTGATTCTATGTCTGTTATAGAGAATATTATCTTTCCTCTAAGAATGTTTTCAGATAATACTGATTCAGAAATGATAAATAGAGCAAAAGAGGTCATCAATCGTGTTGACCTTAAAGATGTAGACAATAAATTTCCTTCTGAGATATCAGGAGGAATGAGAAAAAGAGTTGCAATAGCAAGAGCTATTGTATTAAATCCAAAATATTTATTTTGTGATGAACCTAACTCAGGACTTGATCCAAAAACTGCAATTATAATTGATAAACTGATTAAAGAGATTACTGTTGAATATGATATTACTACCGTAATAAACACCCATGACATGAACTCAGTAATGGAAATTGGTGATAAAATAATTTTTTTAGTAGAAGGTAAAAAAATATGGGAAGGAACGAATACTGAA
Source organism: Cryomorphaceae bacterium MED-G11 (assembly GCA_002457075.1). Classification (GTDB taxonomy): domain Bacteria; phylum Bacteroidota; class Bacteroidia; order Flavobacteriales; family Flavobacteriaceae; genus Marisimplicoccus. The sequence continues at coordinate 9,578 of NTKQ01000002.1, read as the reverse complement.
ATTTTAGATACAGATGACCAAATGATAAATGACTTTGTTTACTCATCTGAATTATTCAAAAAAGTCAAACTTGCTCAGAAAAAAAATTAAGGATTTGAGTTAGAAACTGAAATAAGTTTTCCATTAAATAAATTATTTCCATTTATTGCAAAATCAATAATATATTTAGCCATTTCTCCTGGCTTTGTTTGTGCTTCATAATCTGGAAAAGCTTCCTTTAGCATTTTTGTTTGAACAGCTCCAAGAGCTAATACATTGAAAGATGGGCCTTCAGAGTATTCTTCAGCTAGAACCTCTGTCAATGCAATTACAGCAGCTTTACTGCTCGAATATACTGAAAGACCAGGAAATTTCTTTGAACCATTTACTCCACCAATACTACTAATATTGATTACATGACCTGATTTATTTATAAATGGAATAAGTGATCTTGTAATTTCTGCAAGACCAAAAACATTTACATCAAAAGTTTGTTTAAAAGACTCATATGAAGTTTCACCAAATAATTCATTACTTAATTGACCAGCATTATTTATGAGGATATCAATTTTTAAATCTCTGTTCCTTAAATCATCAATAAAATTCTTAATACTTTTTTTATCAGTTATATCCACTATATATGAGTCTATTCCATTTATTCCTTTAAGAGGTTCAATATTTCTGGAAATGGAAATTACTTTATAATTGAGTTTTGCAGCTTGTATACAAATTTCATTACCTATACCAGAACTTGTTCCTGTTACAACTATAGTTTTCATTAGATAAGAATTGAAACTGGATTTTCAATATATTCTTTTAAAGTCTTTAAAAATAAGGATCCTGTGGCTCCATCAACTGTTCTATGATCACAAGCTAAAGTAAGTTTCATAGTATTTCCAACTACAACCTCATTATTTTTCACAATAGGCTTTTGAACTATTGCACCAATAGATAAGATTGCTGAATTAGGTTGATTAATTATTGATGTAAAACTTTCAATTCCAAACATACCAAGATTTGAAATTGTAAATGTACTTCCCTCAATTTCTGAAGGAGTTAATTTTTTATTTTTTGCACGTTCAGCAAAGTCTTTGATTTCAGAATTAATTTGGGGTAAGTCTTTAGAGTTTGAAAACTTAACTACTGGAACGATAAGACCATCATCAACAGCTACAGCTACACCTAGATGTACATGTTCATTATAAATAATTTTATCATCATACCATCTTGAATTAACTTTAGGATGTTTAGCTAGAGATAAGGATACAGCTTTGGCAATAATATCATTAAAGGAAATCTTAATATTTTGAGTTTGAATAAATTGTTTTCTAAAAGAAATAATATTATCCATTTCAAGCTCAATATTAAGATAATAATGAGGGGCTGAGAATTTAGAATCTGCAAGTCTTTTTGCAATAGCTTTTCTCATCGTAGAGTTCTGAGTCTCATAAGATGATTCTTTCAAGTGAGGTCTAGGTTGAGTAAATTGAGAATAATTTGAAGGTTTAAATGAGTCAATATCCCTTTTTATTATTCTACCATTATCCCCCGAACCCTTTATAGCAGAAATATCTATACCTTTTTCATTAGCTAATTTTTTTGCTAATGGAGAGATAAGTATTCTATCATTTGATATACTAATTGTAGAATCAGCTTTTACTTCTTCCTTAACAACTGGTGTGGGCTCTTCTTTTACAACTGGTGTGGGCTCTTCTTTTACAACTGGTGTGGGCTCTTCTTTTACAACTGGTGTGGGCTCTTCTTTTACAACTGGTGTATCATTATTAATAATTTTAGAAATATCTTCACCCTTAGAACCAATTATAGCTATAATACTATCTACTGGAGCCGTTGACCCTTCGTCAATCCCTATATGAAGAAGAACACCATCATAGAATGACTCAAATTCCATCGTTGCCTTATCAGTTTCAATTTCAGCTAAAATCTCACCTTCTTTTACAGTATCTCCTACTTTTTTAAACCATTTAGCAAGAGTGCCCTCTTCCATGGTATCACTTAACCTTGGCATATTTATTACTTCAGCCATATTAATCTATTTTATGTTTAATAAAAGGATAATCTTTTTGTTCATATACAACATCATACATAACAGATTTATCTGGGAAAGGAGAAGACTCAGCAAATTCTTCGCAATCTGTTATGATTGCTTTTACCTTCTTATCAATTTTTTCAATATCAGATTTTGTTCCGTATTTTTTTGAAATAATAATTTTTTCAACCTGGGAGATGGGATCAATTTTTCTATATTCCTCAACTTCATCTTTAGTTCTGTATTGCTGCGCGTCAGACATTGAGTGTCCTCGATATCTATATGTTTTTATATCAAGAAGTGAAGGACCTTTTCCGTCTCTGGCATGTTTTACACATTTATCAATAGCTTCAGCTACTTTTACTGGATCCATTCCATCAACTGGCATCGATGGCATTTCATATGGTTCTCCTAGTTTCCATAAATCTTCTTGACTTGTAGTTCTCGCAACTGAAGTACCCATAGCATATCCATTATTTTCAACAATATATATTACAGGAAGTTTCCATAAAGCTGCAAGATTTATAGACTCATGAAAAGAACCTTGTCTAATAGCTCCATCTCCTAAAAAACATAAAGTAACACTATCTCTTTTAAAATATTTATCTCCAAAAGCAATACCAGTTCCCAATGGAATTTGTCCACCAACTATACCATGACCGCCAAAGAAATTATGTTTTTTTGAAAAAATATGCATTGAACCTCCTAGTCCACCTGAAGTTCCAGTTGCCTTTCCGAATAACTCAGCCATTACAAACTTTGGATCTTCTCCAAGGCCAATCGCATGAACATGGCTTCTGTAAGAACTTATCATTCGATCTTTTTTTGGATCTGTCGAATGAAGACAACCAGCCAGTACTGCCTCTTGTCCATTATATAAATGGAGAAATCCTCTTATCTTTTGTTGAATATATTTTGCGGCAAGTTTATCCTCAAACTTTCTCCACAATAACATATTTTCATACCAATCTAAATAAGTCTTTCCAGTAATTTTTTTCATACAAAACAGTTGAAGCTTGTTATTCTAAGACGAAGCAAAAATACTCATTTCTTTAGTATATTGCAATAAAATTAGAGTGGACCCAAAAAAATTATATTCTTTATTCTCTACATCTACTGGAGTGTCAATAGATAGTAGAAAAATTGATAAGAATCAAATGTTTTTTTCATTGAGAGGTAATAATTTTGATGGAAATAAATTTGCATTAGAAGCTATTAAAAATGGTGCAAAATTTTCTATAGTTGATGATAAAAGATTAGAAGGTAAAGATGATAGAATTGTTTATGTTAATGACGCTCTTAAAGCTCTTCAAGATCTTAGTAATTACCATAGATCTCTTTTTGATACAAAAGTAATTGGTGTAACAGGAAGTAACGGAAAGACTACAACAAAAAACTTAATTTATTCAATACTCTCTCAGACCTACAATGTAATTAAAACTAAAGGTAACCTCAATAATCATATCGGAGTTCCTTTATCCCTTTTAGATATTAATAAAAATGTTGATATAGCTGTAATAGAAATGGGTGCTAATCATATTGGCGAGATTAAGGCTTTATGTGAAATCGCAATGCCTGACTTTGGATTAATTACTAATTATGGACATGCTCATCTTGAGGGATTTGGAGGATTTGAAGGGGTTATTAAAGGGAAGAGTGAAATGTTTGAATATTTGACTCAAAATTATGGTCATATAATTTTGAATAATGATGATAAAATTCAAATTAAAAATTGCAAAGGAGATCTTGCAATAACTTTTGGTCAAAAAAAAGATTCTGAGTTTGTGTTTAAATACAAAAAAGAACAAAATTTTCTATCATTTGAAAATAATGGAGATAATTTTAGATGTGAAATTTATGGAGACTATAATTTCACAAATGTTGCTGCAAGTATCACAATTGGAAAATTTCTAGACATATCAAGCAGTGACATACAAAAGGGTTTAATTTCATTTAAAAATGACTCTAATAGATCAGAGGTTATAGATTATGGAAGTAATAAAATTTATTTAGATGCTTACAATGCTAATCCAACAAGTATGACAGCTGCTATTTCAAATTTTGAAAATAGTATAACAGAAAATAAAATTCTTATTCTTGGAGATATGTATGAACTAGGAGAATTTTCAAAAATCGAACATCAAAATATCATAGATTCTATTGATAGGAAAGATTTTCTTAAAGTTTATTTAGTTGGAGATATTTTTTATAATTGCATAACTAAAAGTAAATATTTTGAAAAGTTTAAGTCTACTGAAGAAATGTCAAAATCAGTAATATTAAAGGATTTCAAATCAACAAATATTTTAATTAAAGGTTCAAGAGGTATAGGATTAGAAAAATTAATTACTAGTTAGCTCCTTTGATAATTTCTTCAACAACATTCGGGTTTAAAAGAGTAGAAGTGTCCCCTAAATTTTTGTAATCATTACTAGCTATTTTCCTTAATATTCTTCTCATAATTTTACCTGATCTTGTTTTTGGGAGACCACTTACAATTTGAACTTTGTCAGGTTTTGCTATAGGCCCAATAACTCTTCTCACAACATCAATAATTTCACCTTTAATAATATCATCTGAAGATTTAGAATTTACAATTACATAAGCATAGATACCTTCTCCTTTAATATTATGTGGATAACCAACTACTGCAGACTCAATAACCTCCTCATGTTCATTTATAGCATTTTCTACCTCTGCTGTTCCCATTCTATGTCCAGAGACATTAATAACATCATCAACTCGACCAAGAATTCTTAAATACCCATCATGGTCTCTTTTAACACCATCTCCTGTAAAATACATTCCTTTATAATTTGAAAAATAGGTGTTTATACACCTTTGATGATCTCCATATGTAGTTCTTAAAATAGATGGCCATGGAAACTTAATACAAAGATTACCTTGTACATTATTTCCAATTAATTCATTTCCTTCAGCATCAACTATAACAGGGTGTATCCCAGGTAATGGTAGTGAAGCATGCGCGGGTTTATTTGGAGTTATACCTGCTAATGCAGATATCATAATTCCACCAGTCTCAGTTTGCCACCAAGTATCAACCAATGGGCAATTTCCTTTTCCAACATTATCATGATACCAATGCCATGCTTCTTCATTAATTGGTTCTCCAACTGATCCAATTACTTTCAAAGACTCTAAAGAATTATTTTTTAATGGCTCTAAACCATGAGCCTGTAATGCTCTAATAGCAGTTGGAGCAGTATAAAACTGATTAATTTTAAATTTATCAACTATATCCCAAAACCTACTAACATTAGGAAATGTTGGGACACCTTCAAACATAACAGTTGTAGCTCCACAAAGCAAAGGACCATAAACAATATACGAGTGACCTGTTATCCATCCAACATCTGCAGTACACCAATAAATATCATCTTCATTATATTGGAATACATTTTGAAACGTGTATGCTGAATAAACCATGTAACCTGCTGATGAATGAACTACTCCTTTTGGTTTTCCAGTAGATCCTGAAGTATATAGGATAAATAGCATATCCTCTGAATCCATGACTTCAGCTTCACATACATTTGACTCTTCTTTTATACAATCATGCCACCAATGATCCCTTCCCTCAAACATATTAATAGTTTGTTTTGTTCTTTCCAGTACTATAACACTTTCGATTGATTTAGATTTTTCAAGTGCTTCATCAACTACTGATTTTACAGGTATAGTTTTATTTCCCCGAAAATTACCATCAGAAGTTAAAACCATTTTTGCTTGACAATCATTAATTCTATCAGCTAAAGAGGTTGAAGAAAAGCCAGCAAAAACAACAGAGTGGACAGCACCTACTCTTGCACATGCTAACATTGCAATAGCAGCTTCAGGTACCATAGGCATATAGATAATAACTCTATCACCTTTACTTATTCCTTTTGCTCTAAGTGCATTTGAAAATCTACAAGTTTCATCATAAAGCTCTTGATAAGTTAGATGAATAGCTGGTTCTGCAGGATCGTTAGGTTCCCAAATAATTGCTGTTTTAGAACCTCTTTCTTTAATATTTCTCTCAAAAATATTTTCTGTAATGTTTAATTTTGCATTTTGAAACCATTTAATATTTGCTTTTTCAAAATCCCAATCAAGTACCTTATCCCATTTTTTTTTCCAACTAAAAGAATCAGCTATTTCAGACCAAAATGATTCTGGATCTTTTTCACTTAATTCGTATTTTTTAAAATATTCTGAAAGGGTCTTAATTCTTTGCATATCTATTTTGGATATCTAATACTCTCAACTAAATCTTTAATTTTTTCTGGTGTTGGTTTTGTTAATCTTGAGACAATTAAAGATACAATAAAGTTAATTATCATTCCTATTGTTCCAATACCTTCAGGAGATATTCCAAAGAAATAATTTTCCGGTAAACCACTACCACCTAGCTGTGGTTTGAAATGTAATATGTATATGGCAGTAAATATAATACCAGTAAGCATACCAGATATAGCTCCTTCTTTGTTCATTTTCTTATCAAAGATTCCGAGTATAATTGCAGGAAAAAAAGATGAAGCAGCAAGACCAAAAGCCAGAGCTACAACTTCAGCTACAAAGCCTGGCGGATTAAGTCCCGCTAGACCCGCAGCTACTACTGCAACTGCAATTGAAATTCTTGCAGCCCAAAGTTCACCCTTTTCTGATATATTAGGATTAATATTCTTTTTCAAAAGATCATGAGATATAGATGTTGAGATTACTAATAGAAGTCCAGCTGCAGTTGAAAGAGCAGCTGCAAGTCCTCCTGCAACAATTAGTCCTATTACCCATGGTGGTAAATTAGCAATCTCTGGATTAGCTAATACCATAATATCATTATCTATTGTTAGTTCATTAACTTGAGTATCTGCAACATATTGAATTATACCATCTGCATTTTTATCGTCAAACTCAAGTAATCCAGTATTTTCCCAGTTTTTAAACCAATCTGGCATTTCAGAATACTTTGCATTAGAAACTGTATTTATTAGGTTAACTTTTGCAAATGCAGCTACAGCCGGTGCTGTAGTATATAATATTGAAATAAATAATAAAGCCCATCCTGCGGAAATCCTAGCATCACGTACCTTAGGAACTGTAAAGAATCTAACAATTACATGAGGAAGTCCTGCTGTACCAAACATTAAAGCTCCAGTTATAAAAAAAACATTGATCAAAGTCGTCCGATTTATATCAGTATACTTGTCAAAGCCAAGGTCAACTGATAATAGATTAAGTTTTTCTAAGAGATAAACTCCGTCTAAAGTTTTACTTCCAAATCCGACTTGAGGTATAGGGTTTCCAGTTGCTTGCAGAGATAAATAAATAGCAGGGACAGTAAATGCAAAAATTAGAACACAATATTGAGCTACTTGAGTATATGTAATACCTTTCATCCCTCCAAGAACTGCATAGAAAAAAACTATTGCAATTCCAATAATTACCCCACTATCATATGGTATTTCTAAAAACCTTGAAAATGCAACACCTACTCCTTTCATTTGTCCAACTACATATGTAAATGACACAAAAATTGCACAAATTAAGGCTATAGTTCGTGCATTTTGAGAATAATATCTTTCTCCTATAAAATCAGGTACTGTAAATTTTCCAAACTTTCTAAGATAGGGAGCTAGACAAAGTGCCAATAACACATATCCACCTGTCCAACCCATTAAATATTGTGAACCGCCATATCCTAAGAATGATATTATACCTGCCATAGATATGAATGAAGCTGCTGACATCCAATCTGCAGCTGTAGCCATTCCATTTAAAACTGGGTGTATTCCACCCCCGGCTACATAAAATTCTTTTGTACTCTTAGCTCTTGACCAGATAGCTATTCCAATGTATAGTGAAAATGTTATTCCAACTAAAGTATATGTCCAAAATTGTGCATCCATATTATTCTTCTAAGTTGTGTTTTTTATCTAGCTTATTCATCAAATAAACATATACAAAAATTAAAATAACGAATATGTAAATTGACCCCTGTTGAGCAAACCAAAAGCCTAAAGGAAATCCACCTAAATAAAAATTATTTAAGCTTTCAGCAAAAAGAATTCCAAAACCAAAAGATGAAACAAACCAAATAGTGAGTAGAACTCTTAAATACATAATATTTTTCTTCCAATATTTTTCTTTCATATCAATAAGTATTATTAGTTAAATTATGAATTTACGTAGTTATTAAAAAAATTATAATACTGCATTATTACTGCTAAATAATAATATTTTTCGGAAATTTACCATGTTTTCTCATATCCTCTTTAGTTAGTATTTTAAAAGATCCAGATTTTGGAGCACTTTTTAAAATTTCAAATGAAGCTGTAGGCATTGATGTCAACTTTCTTGTGTTTGTATCCATAACACCAAAAGCAAGATCAAGATGAGCTAAATGATTTCCCTTAGTGTCATAAAAATTTTGAAATAGCGAGAAAAATTTTCCATCATCACTGAAACCGTTAATCTCAACATTAACCTTAAATTCAACACCCATCAAAATTTCTTTATAATAATACATATGCTCATAGAAGAGAACAGGTCCAAGATTTAAATTTTCAAACTTCTCCTTATCTAATTTAATAACAGAAAAAAAAGCGACTCGTGTGTCTGCAGCATATTTTATATAGGCATGATTAGCAACATGCCAATTTGGATCAAGATCGGTCCATGAGGCTACAAATATTTTCTCAAATTTTTTCAATATAATTAGTTAATTGATTTTTTCAATTTAGGGATTTATTTTAAAAGAAACTTTCTCTGTAACCCCAAAAAATATCGAAATAAAAAAATAAGAAACTAAGGCTGATTAAAAACTTAATAACACTTCCTGCAATGACTCCAATAAATGCACCAAAAGCTGGCTTAATGGAGTCTTGAAGTGACTTTTTTGTTGATATCTCACCTAGTAAAGCTCCTCCAAACGGACCTATAATTATTCCTATTGGACCAAGTATAATTAAAGCAACAATTAAACCCACTGTAGTCCCGATTTGACCTGATCTAGTTCCACCAAGTTTTTTTACACCAAGAACAGGTATTAGGTAATCTAAAATACCAACTGATATTGCTACAGTTAATGTTATTAAAACAAAGTTTAAATTAAACTCTACAACAGAAGTTAAGTTTAAAAGTAAAATACCTAGCCAGGAAGTAACCGGGCCAGGTATTATTGGTAAAAAACTTCCTACAATTCCAATCAGACAAAGTAGGAGTCCTATAATTAGTAGTATTAAATCCAACTAATTAATCTTCTGGTGCAGGTGGTACAGGCGGCGCAGGTGGTGGCGGTAAGTCTCTTGAATAAACAATTATCATACTGACCAATCCATCTGTAACCTGAAGATCTAGCATATGTGAAGCATATGAATCTTCACCATCAACTGTAGTTTTTGAGTTATGAGCAGCGATCATCCAAGTTTCAGCGTTGTTAACACCTACATAAGGCATACCCCAGAAAGGGTTAAAAGTCGGATTAGTTTGATCGAACCACGATTGAAGTGCTTCTAAATGCACATCTCTTCCTTCTACTCTACTACCA
>NTKQ01000019.1 GCA_002457075.1 Cryomorphaceae bacterium MED-G11 | reverse complement strand
GCAGGGCCAGAATTTTTTTGATTTTCCTTTTGCATTGCTTCACCTATTTTGCTGCTTGCAGTAAAGGCCGCGACCATATCATTTAACATTGTGCTTCCAGCCTGAGGAGAGTTAGGAAGAAGAATTAAATTAGAGTTTGTTTCACCTCCGATAGATTGAAGAGTGTCGTAATGTTGAGTAACCACAATAAGCGCAGAGGCTTCTTGAGAGTTTATGCCAACCGACCCTAACGTTCCTACAGAGTCTTCGATACCCTTAGCAATTTCCCTTCTTTGGTCTGCTATTCCCTGACCTTGAAGTCTTTTGCTTTCTGCCTCAGCTTTTGCTTTTTCTACCATTAATATCCTAGCAGCATCACCTTCATACTGTGCTGCTGTTTTTTCTCTATCAGCTGCATTAATTCTGTTCATAGCTATTTTAACCTCAGCATCAGGTTCAATATCAGTTACAAGTGCTTTAACAATAAAATACCCATACTCGTCCATTGCCTCTCCTAATGACTGCTTTACAGCAACGGCAATATCGTCTTGTTTTGAAAAAACATCATCCAACTTCATTTTAGGAACTTGAGAACGTATTAAATCAAACACATAAGATGTAATTTGATCTTGAGGAAAATCAAGCTTATAAAAAGCATCAAATACTTTTGAATCAACAACCCTGTACTGAACAGAAACTTTTAGTTTGACAAAAACATCATCACTAGTCTTTGTCTCCACCACAACATCAAGCTGAAGTACTTTTAAGCTCAACCTTCCTGCAATCCTATCTACCAGGGGAATTTTTATATGAAGACCAGGCCCTCTAACAGACTGAAACTTACCAAATCTTTCTACTATTGCAGCGGATTGTTGCTTCACAATAAATATTGTAGACATTAGGATGAAAAAAAGAAATAATATAATTAAGGGTGTTGTAAATAAACTCATTTTTTAAATTTTATTAGTTAAACTTTCAATTCTATGAAGGGTTTCTTCAGGGCCGATAATTTCAATAATCTTAAATAAATCAGGGCCAGAAAGATTTCCCACTAAACAAAGGCGAAGAGATTTCATTATATTTCCAAATGAAATTCCTTTTTCAGACCCAAATGACATTAATCGATCTTTAAGTGCTTTAGGGTTTGAAATTAACGCTTCACTTAATTTACAAAAATTTAAAATATCATAGATTACCTCTCTGTTAATTTTTTCAATAACAACTGAATCATATTCTTTGGGTTGTCCTATAAAAACAGCAAGCTCTTTGTCTATATCAAGAGCTGTATTTAGCCTTTCTTTTATTAAATCAATAATTTCTTCAGCTATTTCTCTAGAATATTTTTCTCCTAGTAGAGTCGATGCTTTTTCTGAAAGCGCAAGGAGGCTTTCAGCTGAAAAATCTTTTAGATGTAAGTGGTTTATCCACAAAGCTTTTTTATAATCAAATCTTGCGCCAGACTTATTAATACCAACATCATTAAACTCATCGATCAATTCCAACAGTGAATATTTTTCTCTATCAGAACTGTTGTTCCAGCCCAGGAGTGCTAAGTAGTTAATTAATCCCTCTGAAGTGAATCCCGCTTCCTTAAAACCTAGTGAATCTTCCCATTTTATAGCAAAAACTGGATGCCCTTGTTCTTCCGCATCTCTTTTAGAAAGTTTTCCCGCTCCACTGCTTTTTAATATTAAGGGGAGGTGATAAAATTTTGGAGGTGTCCATCCAAAATGCTCATATAAAAGAATGTGAGAAGGAAGGGAGGATAACCATTCTTCACCCCTTATAACAGAGGTTATTTTCATATCATGGTCATCAACTACGTTTGCCAAGTGATATGTTGGCATTCCATCAGACTTTAGTATTATTTTATCTTCAAGCTCCTCTGAATTAAAACTTAGGTTTCCCCGCACCTCATCTACAGCTTTAATTGTTCTTTTTTCTGGCACCACCATCCTTACCGAATAGCCGCCTCTTTTTAAACGCGCCTCCGTTTCATCCGCACCTAAAGTGAAAGAATTAGACATTTTCATTCTGGTTGTAAAGTTGTACTTAAACGTTCCTTTTGAATCCCCTCGCGCTTTATCTAGATCACTAGGCGTATCAAAAGCATAGTATGCCAAACCTTTTTCAATTAAAGTTGAAACGTTTTTTTTATAGAGGTGCTCTCTGTTGCTTTGCCTAACTGGGCCTTCATCAAACTCTAAGCCCAGCCACCTTAGAGAGTCTATTATGTGTTTTTCTGCACCTTCAACGGTTCTTTTGGTGTCAGTGTCTTCTATTCTAAGTATAAATTCTCCACCATTTTTCTTAGCTATAAGATAATTGAAAAGAGCTGTTCTTACACCTCCTATATGAAGTGGCCCTGTAGGGCTTGGCGCAAATCGAGCTCTTTCTAACATTCTTCAAATATAACACCATATTCTTCCTTATTGAAATTATCCTAAAGAATTGATTTATATTTGTCCAAATATGCAGAATATCAAATTTATAGGCTTGACAAACCACTCTTTAAATAAGGGTGTTATTTCGTCAATGCTTTTACATTTTGCTTCTTCTGAAGGGTTCGAAATTGACAACATAGAATATAATTTTGTTGATTCAAAAAAAATGCTCTCCTTAAACAAAGACTATCTTAGCCACTCTACAGACACAGACATTATCACGTTTGATTATTCTGAAAAGAACATTATCTCTGCAGAGGTTTACATTTCAAACGACATGATGCTTGAGAATGCGAAAGAAAACTCGCAAACAGTTGAAGATGAGACTGTTAGGCTTGTTTCTCATGCACTTTTTCATTGTTTAGGATACAATGACAAGTCACCCACAGAAAAAAATATAATGAGATCTAAAGAAGATGAGTTCATTTCTGCTGTTTCACGTGAAACCAAATTAAATGTTTGAATCAAAATATGATGTAATAGTTGTTGGCGGAGGTCACGCAGGAGCAGAAGCTGCAGCTGCGTCTGCCAATCTTGGCGCAAAAACTTTACTGGTTACAATGAATCTTCAAACCATAGGTCAGATGTCTTGCAATCCTGCTATGGGCGGAATAGCAAAAGGACAAATAGTACGAGAGATAGATGCTCTAGGCGGATATAGTGGTATTGTTTCAGACCTAACAGCTATTCAGTTTAAGATGTTAAATAAATCTAAGGGCCCTGCAATGTGGAGCCCAAGAGTTCAATCAGATAGAGCACAGTTTGCTCTTAAGTGGAGAGAGTTACTAGAAAAAACAGCCAATCTTGACTTCTATCAAGATATGGTTGTGGGACTGATTGTAAAAAACAAAATTATTGAGGGGGTTGTAACTGGTCTAGGAAACAAAATTTATTCAAAAACAGTTATTCTAACAAACGGAACTTTTTTAAATGGACTAATTCACGTAGGTGATAAAAATTTTGGCGGCGGAAGAGTTGGAGAAAAGTCTTCAACTGGAATTACTGCAGATCTAGAGTCGTTTGGTTTTTCGTCAGGAAGAATGAAAACGGGTACACCACCTAGGGTTGATGGAAGATCGTTAGATTATTCTCTTATGGAAGAACATCCAGGGGATATAAACCCAGGAAAATTTAGCTATCTAGACAGCATAAAGCCAATTCAAAAACAAACCAGCTGTCATATTACACACACGAATTCTAATGTACATGAAATTATGGCAAGCTCGTTTGATAGATCTCCGATGTTTAATGGAAGTATAAACAGTACTGGGCCAAGGTATTGCCCGTCAATTGAGGACAAAATTCACAGATTTTCTGAGAAAGACCATCATCAAATATTTGTCGAGCCAGAAGGCATTAATACTGTAGAGGTATATGTTAACGGGTTTTCAACTTCAATGCCAGAAGACGTACAGTATGCTGCCATGAAAGAAATTAAAGGGTTTAAAAATGTTAAGCTGTTTAGGCCGGGTTATGCTATAGAGTATGATTATTTTCCCCCAACACAACTAACCCTAACATTAGAAACAAAGCTTGTTGAAAACCTGTTCTTTGCGGGACAAATAAACGGAACAACAGGATATGAAGAAGCTGCTGCACAAGGATTAATGGCCGGAATCAATGCTGTGTCTAAAGTGTTTTCTACCGACCCACTAATCCTTACCAGAAGTGAAGCGTATATTGGGGTGTTAATAGATGATCTAATAACAAAGGGAACAGAAGAGCCATATAGAATGTTTACTTCAAGAGCAGAATATCGAACACTTTTAAGACAAGATAATGCTGACATAAGGCTAACAGAGAAGTCTTTTAATTTAGGCTTGGCTTCTAAGAAAAGGTTGACTCGTGTTATAGGTAAGCAACAAAAAGTAGAGGGGTTTGTAAAGTTTTTTGAGGAAACCAGCTTTGAGCTAGAGGAAGTAAACAATATTTTAAATTCTGTGGGCTATGAGTCTGTTCCACAAAAAGGTAAGCTTGCTAAAATTTACTCAAGACCTAACGTTAAACAGGAGGACATCAACAAATTGCCTTCTGTTAAACAATACATAAAGCAAAACAAGCTTGACAGTGATGTTTTAGAGCAAACAGAAATTCAAATTAAATACAAAGGCTATATTGACAAGGAAAAAAGAAATGCTGATAAACTTCAAAGTCTTGAAAACATTAAAATTCCTAAAAACTTTGATTATAACCCGCTAGCTTCTCTTTCGCATGAAGCTAAGGAGAAGCTTAATAAGATTAAACCATCAACCCTTTCTCAAGCATCCAGAATAAGCGGTATTAAGCCAAGCGATATTAGTGTATTGCTCGTTAAAATGGGCAGATAAATGTTCCACGTGAAACGTAAACTACAAAAAGATATTTTTTCTATCAAGGTTAGAGATTTTATAGTATCTAACGAGTTTTTTAAACTATATAAAGACTCTGAGACTGGCATAGTCTGGACTCAGGTAGGAAAAAACCACAACCATTTGAGTTATTATCAATCAGAGAATTATATTCCTCATTCTGATAAAAAAGGACTGTTAGGTTTTTTATACCGCTTTTCTCAAAGATTAATGTTTGTTTATAAAAGAATTATTTTAATGAAACCGCTTAAACAATCTAAGAGTGTTCTTGACTATGGTGCTGGCGATGGAAAGTTTGCAAAGTATTTAGAAAAAAATGGAAAAAAAATATTTACCTATGATCCACTTAAAGTAAATAGCTCAAACAACATTAATATGACTCAAGACACTGATTTTCAAGCAGATATGCTAATGATGTGGCATGTGCTTGAACACATTCCAGATCTGAAAAAGGTTTTTCCCAAAATACTTGAAAGGGTGAACAAAAAAGGATTTTTAGTTATAGCTGTTCCAAATAGAGATTGTTTTGATGCAAAATATTATAAAAACCACTGGGCTGCTTGGGATGTTCCAAGACACCTCTATCACTTTAATCATAAGTCGCTATTAAACTTTATATCTTGTTATGGACTTTCATTTGTATTTAAAAGACCTCTAACTCTAGATTCTTATTATGTTTCTTACTTGTCTGAAAAAAACAAAAAATCTTATTTTCCATGGATTTCTGCAATTATAATAGGAATGATTTCGAATATTTTAGCTTTATTCTCATCAAACTATTCCTCATCAGTATATGTTTTTAAAAGAGATTAATTTTCGGAAAGGTTGATAAGCTTAGTTAGATGAATTGCAAAGTTGGTAAAGACAATTTTTGAATTCACATTTCTAGAGATTGAATAATGAGAGTCCTCAACCAAGTCAATAATCTCTATTATGTTTTTGCTATGAATAAAAGGGGATAATTTCTCTATTTTGAAATCAGAACTAGAAATAAACGAAGTAAGATTTTCAGATTTATAACTTACGAGCATAGCCTCTCTAACCAGAAAGGAACAGTAACTTAAAAATTCCTTTTGTTGTTCTCTTGAGTTGGAAGAAAGTTTTTCTGCCCATTTAGTTAAATCTAAAATCGCCTTCTTACTTTTTTTGGCTAAAAAAGCAAACCTTAAACAATCAACAAAATGCTCTTCATGAGATATTGAAGACGCTTCTTCACCAAGATAATTCATAGACCTTGCTATGCTTCCCCTTGAAGAACGTATAATAAGATCACAATCAACCCCATCAAAAGAGTTTTCAAGATAATTTTTATGATCTTCATAGTTAATAGGAATTAAATTAGAAATTTGACACCTTGAAATAATTGTTGGTAAAATATCTTGAATATTATTTGTTATTAAAATAAAGTATGTGTTAACAGGGGGTTCCTCAAGAATTTTTAAAAGTTTATTTGAGGTCTGAGCCATCATTGTTTCTGCCCCCCAGAAAATAAAAACTTTATTTCCTCCCATGAAAGGTTTTAAAACAGCTTTCTTTTGAACTTTATCTATCTCTGGAACCTTTATAGAGCCTTGAGATGTTGTATTACCAATGTAGTTAGACCATTTTTGGAAATCAGAAAAGGGATATTGTTTAACAAAAGACAACCACTCAGCATACACGTTTTCTTTATCTTTTAATGAAGCAAATGAAGGAAAAGAAAAATATAAATCAGGATGATCTAGAACATCTCCATTAAAGGAGCTATTCTTTTTGAGAAGCTCTTTCGAAATTTCAACGGCTAAATTTAAACCGCCATACCCGTCCTTGTCAACAATTATTTTTGACTGAGGATATTTGTTTTTTTCAATAGAACTATAGATCTTTTTTTTAATGTGGTCTTGACCTAAAATTCTATCTAAATTCATACTCAAATATATAGCATATTATATCTTTGTCAACAAAATAATATCAACATGTTTTACCTAGAGAATCAAGATTTAAGCAATAAGAGGGTTATCATAAGAGTTGACTTAAATGTTCCCTTAGACAAAAACAGCAAAGTTACAGACACAACAAGAATTGAAGCTTGTAAAGTCACAGTAAATACAGTTATAGAATTAGGTGGCTCATGCGTTTTGATTTCTCACCTTGGAAGACCAAAAGGTAAAGAAAAGAAACTGTCTCTAAAAAATATTGTTGACACTGTCTCTATTATTATGGGTAGGCCTGTATTGTTTCATGAAGACTGTATAGGAATAGATGCAGAAAAGGCTACTTCAGTATTAAAGCCAGGAGAGATTATCTTAATGGAAAACTTAAGATTTTATGACAACGAAATAGAAGGGGATATGACTTTTGCCGAAAGCCTTTCTAAACTAGGAGATGTTTATGTAAATGATGCTTTCGGAACAAGCCATAGAGAGCATGCCTCGACGGCACTTATTGCAAAGTTTTTTAAAGGAAAGAAGTTTGCTGGTAAATTGTTACAAAAAGAACTTGAAGTTATTAATGAAATAGCTGAGAAAGGAAAAAAGCCAGTACTAGCAATTTTGGGAGGGGCTAAAGTATCAAGCAAACTAAAGATACTATATAACCTTATTCAGAAAGTAGATAAAATTATTATTGGGGGCGGAATGGCTTATACTTTTATTAAGGCCAAAGGAGGGAACATAGGTAACTCGTTATTTGAGGAAGAGCTTCTAACCAACGCTAAAGAAATATTAAAAATAGCTAAAGAATCAGGAAAAGAGATTGTTTTACCAGATGACACTATCGCCTCTACTGACTTTGACAATAACGATCAGATAAAGACTTTTAAATCTGGAGAAATAGAAGATGGTTGGATGGGTCTCGATATAGGCTCTAGTTCTATTGAAAAATTTAATCAAACAATTCTTTCAAGCAATACAGTGTTTTGGAATGGGCCAATGGGTGTTTTTGAAAAAGAACAGTTTTCTAAAGGAACAACATCAATATGCATCTCTCTTAAGCAAGCAAAGGAAAACGGGGTCAATGTTATAGTGGGAGGGGGCGATTCAATAGCTGCGTTAAAAAAGCTTGGAAATAAAGAATGGGTTACCTATATTTCTACTGGAGGAGGAGCCCTTTTAGAAAGTCTAGAAGGCAAAACTCTGCCTGGAGTTAAAGCTTTATCAAATGATTATTAAAAACATACTTCCATTATTGTTTTCTTCGCTTATTATTGCCTGTCAATCAAATACATCTCAGGCATTTGTGCCAGAATCAAATGGAAATATGAATGCGTTAACTATAGTTATGAGCAAAAGCTCCTGGGGAAAAAATTTAGGAAAGCAGGTACAAACATCTTTAACAGAACCTTACGAAGGACTGCCTTTTGACGAGCCAAAATATGATTTATACCACTTAGACCCGTCTATTTTTAGTGGTTTTGCAAGAAGTGGACGAAACATAGTAGTGTTCAATAAAGACACTACTGAACAAGGGTTTAAGCTTATAAAAAATCTTTGGGCAAGACCACAAATAGCAGCGATTATAACAGGAGAAGATGACGAGGTAATGAGTTTTTATTTTGAGGAAAACAAGAGTCTTTTGATGAGGTCAATTGATGAAAATGAAAAAGTTGAAAAAATTAAAAGAATGTCAAAATCCTTAAATACTGATAAGGAGCTTACAGAAAGATTTGGAATAACCTTAACTTTTCCAGATGCATATCAAACAGTAAAAGATACAGCTAATTTTACATGGATAGAAAAGAAAGTGGTCAAGGGACATTTAAATATTATCGCATACACCCTTCCACTAGATATAGATCTTGGGAAGATAGAAGAACGAATACCTAAAATTAGAGATTCAATTGGAGAGCTTTTTGTCCCTGGAAGAGTCCCAGGTTCATATATGATAACAGAAAGGGCATATTTGCCATATTACTATAAAACAAAAGTAAACAGCATG
Organism: Cryomorphaceae bacterium MED-G11; assembly: GCA_002457075.1. Classification (GTDB taxonomy): domain Bacteria; phylum Bacteroidota; class Bacteroidia; order Flavobacteriales; family Flavobacteriaceae; genus Marisimplicoccus. The sequence goes on along the minus strand of NTKQ01000019.1, from coordinate 10,112 downwards.
GATGCGATTCTTACAAAGGGAACATGGGAAGTTCAAAACGACTTTATGGCAGGACCTTACGTAAACTACATAATCAAAGACACGATTAATAAAAGAAATATTGTAATAGAAGGATTTTCATTTGCACCATCTGAAAGCAAAAGAAACTACATGTTTGAATTAAACACGATAATAACAACAATGAAGCTTGTTAACTAGAACAATTATTCTTTCGAATCCTGCTCTTCATCTTCCTTAGTAGCTTTTTTAAATTCCTTTATACCACTACCAAGCCCTCTCATAAGCTCAGGAATTTTTCTACCACCAAACAGTAAAAGAACAACGATAACAATTAAAATAATTTGAGGTCCACCTATCATATTTGAAAATTTATGGAACTAAGTTCCTTTTAACAAATTTACAGAATTATTTTTTGTAATATGAATTTATTAAACAGATAATAACTTATGCTCAACTATACATATATTTGCACTAATGCCAAAAAAGAAAAAACATACTCTAATTGATAAACTTTCTGAGAGGTTTCATATTCTTTTAGTAAATGAGAAAACACTTGAAAAGAGAAAACTTTTTTCATCTTCATCTATAAACCTGGCAGCCTCATCGTTGTTTGCTTTTTTATTATTATTATCAACATCTTTCATATTAATATATATAACTCCTCTAAAAGAATACTTTAGAGGCTATACCAGTATTGAGCTTAGAGAGAATGCAGTAGAAAATTCTATGAAATTAGACTCATTAGAAAGCCTTTACATAAGCCAAAGCAAATACATAAAATCCTTAAAAGATTTATTGTCCGGCAACATCTCTTTTGAAGATTTAGATCAAAACACTGAAAATACTGAGTCTAATTCATTAGAGCTTGAGATCGTTAAAACAAACCTAGACGACTCCCTCTTGAGGGCTTTAGTTGATGAAGAAGATAAATACAATGCCTTTGACCTTGAAGGAGAAAGATTTACAACAGTTTTATTTCCCCCTGTAAAAGGAGGATTATCTTCAGGGTTTGATTATGAGAGTAAGCATTATGGAGTTGACATCGCTATGCCAGAGAACTCTCCTGTTCATTCAATTAGCGAGGGAATTGTTGTTTTTGCTGAATGGACATCAGAAACAGGGTTTGTAATAATATTAGAGCACCTAAACGGCTTAACATCTATTTATAAGCATAATTCTTCTATCATTAAAACCCAAGGTGATAGAATAGAAACAGGAGAAATAATAGCCTTTACAGGTAATACAGGATCGCTAACAACAGGACCGCACCTTCATTTTGAATTATGGTATCGAGGAGAGCCTGTTGATCCAGAGAGTTATATTGAATTCTAAATGAAAACAATAATCACGATATTATTTGCTCAACTGATAAAAAGAAGAAATCAAAAATGGATTTCACAGCCTATTCAGTGGCAGTCCAAAACTTTTAATAAACTTCTTACCTCTGCATCAAGCACAAGCTTTGGCCAAGATCATGAGTTTTCGAAAATATCATCTTACGAGGATTTTAAACAGAGAGTTCCAGTTAGAGATTATGAAGGATTAAAACCGTATGTTGATAGAGTTGTTGAAGGAGAAAAAAATATTTTATGGCCTGGGCAACCTCTTTATTTTGCAAAAACAAGTGGAACAACTTCCGGAGCAAAATACATTCCAATAACCAAGGAGTCTATAAAAACACATATAAACTCTGCTAGAGATGCGCTTTTAAACTATTTTTTAAAAACAAAAAACTTCAAGCCTATTAATGGAAAACATATGTTTTTGCAGGGAAGTCCTGAGCTAGACAAACAAAACGGAATTTATTTAGGCAGACTTTCAGGAATTAGCGCCCATTATATTCCAAAACTTTTCTTAAACAACAGAAAGCCTTCATGGTCTACAAATTGTATTGATGATTGGGAAGAAAAGGTTGATAAAATCATTGAAGAAACAGTTGGAGAAAAAATGACAATTATAGCTGGAATACCATCCTGGGTTCAAATGTATTTTGAAAAAATTGTGTCTAATGAAAAGAAAACAATAAGTGAGGTTTTTCCAGATCTATCACTTTATGTGTACGGGGGCGTAAGCTATGAACCATATAGATCAACATTTGATAAACTTTTTGGAAAGAACATAGACACCTTGGCAACATTTCCAGCATCTGAAGGTTTTTTTGGTTATCAGGATGATTTCTCATCTAATCAAACAGATCTTTTACTGCTTTTAAATAATGATATTTTTTATGAGTTTATTGAATCAAAAAATTTTTTGAAAGGCGACTATGAAAGGATAAGCCTTAAAGATGTTAAGCTAAATGTCAACTATTTATTAATCATTTCAACATCAGCAGGGCTTTGGGCATATAATATTGGAGATACGATTAAGTTTACCTCAATTGAACCGTATAAAATAATTGTCACGGGTAGAATTAAACATTTTCTTTCAGCTTTTGGGGAGCATGTAATATCAGAAGAGGTAGAAAAAGCTATGAAACTTGCTACTGCTAATCACAATGTTACAATAAGAGAGTTTACTGTAGCTCCAAACATTAATCCAAAACAAGGACTTCCTCGCCATGAGTGGTATGTTGAGTTTGAAACAATCCCTGACGACATTAAAGGTTTTTCTGCTACCTTGGAGAAGGAAATGATCAGTCAAAACATTTATTATAAAGATCTAATTCTAGGTAATATAATTCAGCCGTTAGATATTGTTAATGTTAGGAAGGGAGGGTTTAATAATTATATGAGATCAGTAGGAAGATTGGGGGGGCAGAATAAGGTTCCACGACTTTCAAATGACAGAAAAATAGCGGACATACTAAATAATTTTAACGTTTGAAAAAGAATGCAACCATTGTTTATTCTATTAAAAGAAGTTTTGTGAAATCTGATATCTCAATTCTTGAAGCTTTGGGATTTAATGTTTTTGAAATTCAATCTAGACCAGATAAAACACTTTTAAATTTTTTGTCAAACAGAATAAAGGAAAAGCTTAAATCTATTTTTTACCTATCTAGATCAAGATTCTTAATTTCATGGTTTAATGATTATCATTCATTTATACCTATTTTATTTTCCAAAATCTTTTTTAAAAAATCTATAATAATTGTTGGAGGTTATGACGCTATAGTTGACAATAAAAATAAACATGGTCTATTTTTTAAAAATGGTTTACGATCATTTGTTGCAAAATTGAACTATAAAATGGTTAGTGAGGTTTGGGTGGTCCATAACTCACTTGAAAGCGGCTGTGATTTTGCAAAGCAAAAATTTAATATTATTTCTGGAGTAAGAAATTTTACAAAAAATAAAAGAATTACTATAAAAGAAATTAATACGGGCTATGATACTAGGTTTTGGAATTATGAAGAACACAGTTCAAAAACAGGGGTTTTAACTGCTGCATTTTTTTCAGATAAAAGAGTAGTAGATATAAAGGGGCTAAACGGGTTTAATAAATTAGCTTCTTTTCTACCAGAGATTAATTTTACAATTGTTGGTGAATCAGAAATAAGTGTAATGGATTTTATTGATCTTGAACCGAATGTGAAAGTGCTCGGTGTTCAAAATAAAACTCAAATGAAAAAACTTTACCAAAAAAATAAATTTTATTTTCAGGGCTCCAGGTTAGAAGGTCTGCCTAACTCTCTCTGTGAAGCAATGTTATGCGGCTGTATTCCTATTGGATCTAGAGTCTTTGGAATTCCTGATGTAATTGGAAATGCAGGAATTTTATTTGACACTGAGAACGATTTAGAAAAAATTGCACAATTTATAAAATCAGAATTAGGGTTTGAGAATTTTAAGAAAGCAAGAAAGAGAGTAATACAGAATTTTGATATTTCTATAAGAACTGAAAAAATAAAGAAAAGTATTCTATAATGGAAACAGGAATACTAGGGTTTATTGGCTCCAAAAATATTGGTGATTATGTTCAAACAAAAGCAGTAATAGATCTAGTTGGCTCCAAAAACATAAAAATTCTTGATAGAGAAAATCTTGATAAATACAATGATAATGTAATTCAAACAATAATAAATGGCTGGTTTATGGAAAGCCCAGAGAACTGGCCGCCAAGTGAAAAAATAAAACCACTTTTTATTTCGTTTCACTTAAACCCATCAATAGAAACAGAGCTTCTTAAAGATGAATCAATAAAATATTTTAAAAGCCATGAGCCAGTAGGATGTCGAGATATTTACACAAGAGATATTCTTTTAGAAAAAGGCATTAATGCTTATTATTCATCATGCATTACTACAACAATAGACAGGAATAATTATTTAAAAAGCAAAACACAAGCTGAGGGAATAATTGTTATAGGTGCTTTTGATAGACTTAAGCCAACCCTAGACTATAAATCAAGTGTTAAATTACTCTTATCAATTTTTAAGTACCCGTTCAAAAAAATAGATTACACTTTAAAGCTATCTAAGTTCAACAGACATTTAAAGAATCAAAACTTTAAAATTAAAAGGTATAGCCAGCTGAACAAGAGACCAATTAAATCTCATAATGAAGGTTTAAACTTAGCATCAGAAATGTTAGAAAAAATAGCAGAGAGTGAGGTTATGATAACATCAAGAATTCATGCTGCATTGCCTGCTTTAGCAATGGGGTTAAAAGTTATATTTATCGACCAAGGCCTAGACCATATTAATCATAAGCATAGACTATCCGGTTTAAAAAATTATTTTACCTGTGTTAATCTTAAAGATTTTTTTATGATTAATTTAGATAACATTCCTGTAACGGACAAACACAAAGTGTATACACAAAAAATAAAAGACACCATAAATAATTTTTTAACTCAATGAATATTCTAGTTCTAGGTTCAGGTGGGAGAGAACATGCAATTATTGAAAGCATGTCAAAGAGTGAAAAGAGCTCATCGATTTATGCTCTTCCAGGAAATGGAGGAACCTCACTTTTAGCTACAAACATAGCGGGAGACGTAAATGATTTTGATCTAATTAAAAAAGTTGTTGTAGAAAAAAATATATCAATGGTTTTTGTAGGTCCTGAAGATCCAATTGTTAAGGGCATATATGATTATTTTAAATCGGATGCTGATCTTTCTGTTGTTAAAATTATTGCTCCAAGTAAGTTAGCTGGATCTCTTGAAGGAAGTAAAGATTTTGCGAAGGACTTTATGAAAAAATATGACATTCCAACTGCAAGACATAAAACTTTTACAGCAGAAAACATAAATCAAGCAGATAGTTTTTTAGAAAGCATGAATCCTCCTTATGTTTTAAAAGCTGATGGTCTTGCTGCAGGTAAGGGAGTTTTAATACTAAATGACTTAGCTGAAGCAAAAAAAGAACTTAGAAGTATGATTATTGATAAGAAGTTTGGTAAATCTTCTTTAAAAGTAGTCATTGAAGAATTTCTAGACGGGATAGAGCTGTCATGCTTTGTTTTAACGGATGGCCAGAGCTATAAAACACTTCCTTTTGCTAAAGATTATAAAAAAATAGGGGAAGGAGATACTGGGCTTAATACAGGCGGAATGGGAGCAATTTCTCCTGTCCCATTTCTAGATGACAATTTTTTACTAAAAGTTGAAAATAAAATTATAAAGCCAACAGTTGAAGGAATTAAAAAAGAAAAAATGGAATATATGGGCTTTGTTTTTATAGGCTTAATTAAAGTTAAAGATGAACCATATGTAATTGAATACAATGTCAGGATGGGAGACCCAGAAACAGAAGTTGTATTTCCAAGAATATCAACTGATATTATAGATCTTTTTGATTCTTTAGGGACTCCAAATTTTAATCAACTTGAATTGAAAATCAACCCTAAGCATGCAGCAACAGTAATTTTAGTTTCTGGTGGATATCCAGAAGAGTATGAAAAAGAAAAAGTCATTACAGGCTTGTCAGATGTTGTGGAATCAACTGTTTTTCATGCAGGCACAAAACAAAAAGGAAATGGTTTTGTAACAAATGGAGGAAGAGTTCTTGCGGTTACATCAATGTCTGATAAATATCAAGAAGCCTTAAACTTATCTTACGCCCAAATCCAAAAATTAGGATTTGAAAAAATGTATTATCGAAAAGATATCGGGTTTGATTTATAAAAAAGAGTGAGAAGTATTGTCTTTATCTTCTTCATCATTATCATCAAATTCTTTTAACTTTTTGATCCAATAAGTAGCTCCCGCAATACCAATGGTAATAAAAAACCAGCTTACAATATTAGCTAAAAACCAGCTGTCAAGCTGAATAGTTCTAAGTAGATCAAATGGAAGAAAAAAGACCTCTTGAAAAAGCCATGCAACAGAATTAAAAAAATCTTTAACCATAATAATTTATATTAACCAAAATTAATACATTGAAATATGATTGCAAAGACTTTTGAAAAATTTTCTTACACTTCAGTTGGAATATCAACACTTCTTTTATTTGGAGTTTCATATTATTATACAACTCTAGAAATAAATTGGTCTTTTGTTGAGTCAAAAACTTTAAATGGAATATTAATATTTGGAGCATTGCTTCTTTCCAATTATGCAATTGACACAGTGACCAGACAAATTACTATTGAAAGGTCAAACAGAAATGTATATCATTTATTATTATACCCATTAGTTATTATGTCCTACCCAATTGAATCTATTGATATGAGATTTATATTGTCATCAGCGGCTATCTGGGCAGCATGGAGAAATGTGAGAATTTTTTTTGAGCTTAACAATAACTCAAAAAAAATTAAAAGATTATTTGACGCCTGTGTTCTACTTAGTTTTTCATCATTGATGATTTTGGATAATCTAATTATTTTCCTATACCCGTTACTAGTTTTAATTACAACAAATATTAAGAGAGATTTAAAACATTTTATAGTACTTTTTATGACTCCACTTATTATTTTACCCTCAGCATATGTGCTTTTATCTTTTTTATCATTAGATAGTTATTTGTTTAGTTCATACTTTTTTGCAGATCAATTTCAAGCGTTAGATGAGTATAAAGTTATACCTAATTCATCTAGGTTTTTTTTGACGCTCTTTCGTGATTATAACTTTAATCTAACATATTCTTATGTCCCAATAACTATCATGTTTGTCTTATTTGTAATTTCAGTTATAATTAAATTCTTAAGAACCTATAGCTTGAGAAGAAGAATTCTTGATGGTGTAGGTGTATTGTTTTTTATATTAACATGCTTGTTCTTTTCCATGGATCAGCAACTCAGCGGTTCAGAGTTTCATTATCTCTCCTTACCTACTGTTTATATGGTATCTCAAATTTTTGTAAAAAAATTAAAGAGTTCATATGTAAACTTTATCTTTATGTCCTTAATTGCATCTATTATAATTTTTAAATTTTTAATATGAATAATACTAATATCAGCAAGCTAGCAATTGAAATATTTGAAAAATCTGTAAACGATTATCACGTGCATGATGACATATCCCGTTTGCCTGTGAACCCTTACGAAAAGAAAAGTTTTGAGCACTTGCTTTATGAGAAAAACTGGATAGACACTGTGCAGTGGCATTATGAGGATATAATTAGAGACCCTGAAATTGATCCTGTCGAAGGAATGAAGCTAAAAAGAATGATTGATAATTCAAATCAAAACAGAACGGAAATGGTTGAATACATTGATTCATATTTTCTAAACCTATACTCAGATGTATTTCCTATAAAAGAAGCTAAAGTAAATTCAGAAAGCCCAGCATGGGCAATGGACAGACTTTCAATACTAATATTAAAAATCTATCACATGGATGAAGAGGCAAAAAGGACAGACGTGAGTGAGGATCATAAAGAAAACTGCCAAGCGAAGCTAGATGTCTTACTTGATCAGCAAAAAGATCTTTCTGAATCAATAGATCAGCTTCTTGAAGATATTGCAAGCGGAGAGAAAAAAATGCGAGTTTACAAGCAAATGAAAATGTATAACGATGAGTCGCTAAACCCTGTTTTGTATAAAAAAGATGATTCAAAAAAAGGATAAATCTATTCTGGTTTTTAGATTTTCAGCTCTTGGCGATATCGCCATGACAATTCCCGTCTTAAGATCTTTTTTTAATACCTACCCTAATCAAAAAATAACTTTTGTTTCCAGAGGTTTTGTGGAACCTTTATTCAAAGAGTTTGATAATCTTGAGTTTATTTCAGTTGATTTTAATAATGAATTTAAAGGGTTAAAAGGGTTGTTTAAATTATTTAAGCTCTTAAGAAAAAAGAACATAAAGGCTGTAGCAGATTTACATAATGTTTTAAGAACCAAGATTCTAAATATGTTTTTCAAAATGGTCTTTATAAAAGTTCAGTCAATAGATAAAGGGAGAGCAGATAGAAAAAGATTAACTAAAAAAAACAACAAAAAATTTAAACCATTAACGCCCATACATTATAGATACTGTGATGTTTTTGGCCGCCTTGGCTTTCCAATTGATCTTGCGAACCACGAGTACCCAATAAAACCATTTTTGCCTGAAAGTTCAGAGGAACAAAAAATTCTATCTAAAAGTGTAAACAAAAGAATAATCGGAATAGCCCCATTTGCATCCTTTGCAGGAAAAAACTATCCATTAGACTTGATGCAAAATGTAATAGCCTATCTTCAAAAGGACCACACAATTTATCTTTTTGGAGGAGGAGAAAATGAGTTAAAGCAAATTAAGATTTGGGAAAACGCTTATGATAATGTAACCGATATTGCTTCTCCCTTTAATTTAATGGAACAAATTAACATAATAAGTTATGCTGACCTTATGATATCTATGGATTCTGCGAATGGCCACATCGCGGCTAATTGTGGAGTTCCGGTTCTTACATTATGGGGGATGACTCATCCTTTTTGTGGCTTTACACCTTTTGACCAAGGAATAGAAAACTCAATAATGATTGATAGAAACCTATATCCCCAGATACCCACATCTGTTTTTGGCAACAAAATTCCAAAAGGATATGAAAGCGCTTTTAGATCAGTTGAGCCTAAAGAGGTAATTGAAAAAGCATTAGAAATTTTAAGTTTAGCTAAACCTCATCATAATTAATTACAACTTCATCTGAAGTTGGCCTTGATTGGCAAGAAAGTATATAACCTTCTTGAATCTCATCATCAGTTAGAATTTGATTATTATCCATTTTTACGGAACCCTTATCTAATTTTGCTAGACAGGTGCTACAAATACCTCCTTGACAAGAATAAGGAGCATCTATATCGTTTTCAAGAGCAAAATCTAAAATGGTTTTATCATCATTCATTTCTAGATTATACTCAATATCATCGCAAATAATTGTTATTTTTTTAGACATATAGTGACTGATTATCAGCGCAATATTACTATAAAAAAGGTATTAATTAAAAATAAAATTGTAGTTTTATTTCCCAATTTTAAAAAAATGAAAAACTACGATCTATCAGCAAGCTGTAATACCATTGAAAAGAACACTAGTTTCACAGGTAACTTCACATCAGAATCAGACTTTAGGATTGATGGTTCATTTGAGGGAAACATTGAAACAAAAGGCAAGGTAGTTATCGGTAAAAATGGAAAAATAGATGGAACGATTGTTTGTTCTTCAGCTGATATTGAGGGAAAATTTAGTGGAACAATTCATGTTGAGGATCTTTTATCAATTAGATCTTCAGGTGAAGTCCAAGGTGATGTAGTAATGTCAAAATTAATTGTAGAATCTGGAGCTGTTTTTAATGCAAAATCTTCAATGCAGAATGATACTGAAAATATAGCTCCCCTTAAAAAGATTACAAACTTCAACGACGCACGTGAAAAAACAGCCTAAACCCTGGCTTGTATTCTCTGGTTTATTTATTCAGATTGCATTAATAATGTACCTTCTTACAAATCTTGGGAAAAGAGCGGATATATATTTCGCAAACCAAGGTAATCATTTCACTCTAGCACTTTCTATAGTAGGGATAATATTGATTATTTTTCTAGTAATCAGCCAGACAAAAAATTTAAAATAACTTTTTAAATTTTGACCTCAAATGATTTTATAAATATGTATTTATATATTACATTTGTCGCGCAAAACTTAATCTACTTAGTTTAAGCATGATGTATATAAAAAGCAGATCTTTTTTTCTATTGTTGATACTTTTATCTGCCTCCTTTTCCCACGCGAAAGAAGAAGA
>NTKQ01000018.1 GCA_002457075.1 Cryomorphaceae bacterium MED-G11 | reverse complement strand
TAGAAAAGCATGTAATTAGTTCCTCTAATATGATAGAGCTTTCACAGAAAGCATTTGATAAAAAGATATTTGAAGATATAGCTTACGTCGAGCCAATGTATATAAAGAAGCCCTACGTAAACTAATCAGTTTATTTAGAAACCAAGCTCCATCTTTACGTCAGCTAAAAGATCTTTTCCATCGGCCAGAATAATCCCTCCGTTTGGACTTGAATCTATTACGTAATTAAAACCTTGATCTTTTCCAACTTTTGTAATAGCATCTCTAGCTTTTTCAAGAAGTGGAGTCATTAAATCCATTTGCTTTTTCTGAAGCTCTTGTGCAGCAGAGTCTCTAAACTCTTGCAAATTAGTTTGCATACTCTCAAGCTCTTTTTGTCTAGCTTGATTTGTAACATCAGTTTGATTTGCAGCGTCTGAAGAATAGCTTTGAGCTTTAGTTTGGAATTCCTTAAAAGCATTATCAATTTGAGTTGTATAATCTTTTTCAAGTTTAGCTAGTTCATTTTGAGCAGCAATTACTTCTGGCATTTCGCTTATTAGCTGTTGGACATTTATGTGCGCTACATTAGATTGAGCAACAGCAGTAATGGGAGCTAAAGCTATAAAAGTAGCAGTTATTAATTTAAGTATCGATTTCATAATCTGTTAAAATTTTCGATTGCAATATCGTAATTTTTCTTTAAAAAACGATTAAAATTGTTGACCTATTACAAAGTGAGTCTGCCATCCAGATGGTTGTCCTGTATTTGAAAGGTCTGTAGAATCAAACCCATATCCAAAGTCAATTCCAAGAAGTCCAAAAGCTGGCATGAATACCCTCACACCAATCCCAGCAGATCTTTTTAAGTCAAATGGGCTGTAGTCTTTAAAATTATCAAAACCATTACCAGATTCAAGAAAAGTTAGAGCAAAAACAGATGCACTAGGTTTTAAACTAATAGGATATCTAAGTTCTAAAGAAAACTTATTATAAATAATTGATCCATCTCTGCTTGAAAGTGATCCATTTTCATAACCTCTTAAGGATATTGTCTCTCTTCCATCCATTGCATATTGTTGCATTCCATCTCCACCTAGATAAAATCTTTCAAAAGGGATATTACCTTTGTTACTATTGTATGTTCCTAGAAATCCAAAGTCTGTTTGTGCCTTTAAAACAAATTTCCCAAATAATCTAGTATACCAACTTCCATCAAACTTAACTTTATAAAACTCCAACCACCTATACTTTGCCTGATCAATTTCAGCTAGATTAGGACTTCCATTATTATTTTGGTATTCAGGTCTTTCATCAATATCAGAAAAATCATCCCCAGAAATTAATGAGTAGGGAGGAGATAGCCTTGCGCTTAGAGAAAAGCTAGACCCACCAACTGGGAATATAGGGTTAGTGTAAGTATTATTTCTTGAAAGAGCAATATTATAGGCTATATTATGAGACTCCCCGTTCCCAAATGTAAAAAGTCCAGTAAAATAATTTTGTAGGTTATAGTACTGGTATGATATTGATTGTGAGAGAACAAAATAATCATCAGGAACTCTAAGTCTCTTGGCTATACCAATGTTAAATCCTGCAATTTCAAATGATTGACTCTTGTCTGCTCTTCTTGTAAAGTAGTCATATCTATATTGTTTTGTAGATGAAAGTGAAAGTGAAAATTGAACAGGTTCTCTTCCTCCAAACCATGGTTCAACAAAACTGAAACTCTTAGTACTATAAAAAGAACTAGTTTGAAGTCTAATAGCTAAAGTTTGTCCATCTCCCATTGGAAGTGGCCTCCAGGCTTTTCTATTTTTAATATTTTTTGTAGAAAAATTATTAAATGCAAGACCAATAGTACCAATAAAACCACCACCACCATAACCACCTTGTAATTCTATTTGACTAGCTCCAGCTTCAATTAGTCCAAGTTCAATATCTACTGTTCCTTGATTTGGATCTACATTTTTAAAATCAGGACTTATCTGTTCTGCATCAAAAAAGCCTAATTGACCAACCTCACGTATAGTTCTTACAACTTTATCTTTACTGTAAAGTTCACCAGGTTTAATTCTTAGTTCACGATAAATAACATTATCATTTGTTTTTGTATTACCAACAACAGTGATTTTATTAAAGCTAGCAAGCTTTCCTTCATTAATCCTTATCTCAAAATCAATAGTATCATTTTCTGCGCTAACTTCAACAGCATTTACAGATGAGAATAGATATCCATTATTCTGATATAAGTTAGATAAGTCATTTGCATCTGGATTATCATCTTGAATCCTTTCCTTTAAAAGAACCCCATTATAAGAATCACCACCCTTAATACCTAATATTTGATCTAGCTGAAAATCTGTGTAGGAACTATTACCTATATAATTTATATTTCCAAAGTAATATTTGTTTCCTTCATCTATTGTTAACTCTAAATCAATTGTCTTTTCATCATTTATAATTATTGTATCAAATTCAATCCTGGCATCTCTGTAGCCTTTTTCTTTATAGTAAGAAATTAAGGTTTCCTTATCAGCTATATAATCTGCATCAATAAGTTTTGATTTTTTCCAGAATCTGAGGGGGAATTTTTTCTTTGTTTTTTTAAGCTTTGATTTAAGCTTAGAGTTTCCAAATATTTCATTACCTGAAAAAGTGATATTTTTTATTTTAATCCTCTCACCTTTATTAACATTAATATTCAGATTACGTTTGTTTGAACCAATAGAATCAGGAGTAGAAACAATATTAACTTGAGAGTTTAAAAAACCATCTTTTTTTAGATCATTTTGAATATAGTTCTTTGTGTTTGTAAGAAAACTTTCTGATAGTCTTTTGCCCTCTGATAACTCAGTTTCTTTTTCAAAAGTTTCTGCTTTACTTTTCTTAACCCCGTTTATAGAATAGTTTAATAATGTAGGCAGTTCATCAACATTGATCTCTAGTTTAATTTTACCACTACTAACGTCAGTAACATAAAGATTTACATCACTAAAAAGCTCCAGATTCCAAAGTTTTTTTAATACTGCGCTAACCTCTTCTCCAGGAACTTGAATAGCTTGCCCTTGTCTTAAACCACTGTATGTAACAACAGTTCTATCACTAAAATTTTTTAATCCAACTACAGTAATTGTATCAATTGAATAAGTATCACCTTTCCTATATTCATCCTGTGAAAAAAGGAATCCAGTTGTTAGAATAAAAAAACTAATAGCCTTAAAAAGTTTAGACCTATAGTTGTTTACTTGTTTTTCCAAATCTTCTTTCTCTATTTTGATATTCAATGATTGCTTTAGTAAAGTCTTTTTCGGTAAAGTCTGGCCAGTATACATCTGTAAAATATAATTCTGCATATGCTATTTGCCAAAGTAAAAAATTACTAATTCTTTGCTCACCGCTTGTTCTAATAAGTAGGTCAACATCAGGCAAATTTCTTGTGTAAAGATGGTCATTTATTACGGAATCATCAAAATTATCAAGAAAAATTATATCATTTTTAACTTTCTCTGAAATCTCTTTAACTGCTTTAAATATTTCTTGCTTTCCTCCATAACTTAGGGCTAGAGTTAATGTCATTCCAGTATTATTTTTAGTATTTTCAATAATACTATTCAATTCTTCTTTTACTTTATTTGGAAGAGAACTTAAGTCACCTATTGCATTAAGTTTAATGTTATTATTAAAAATATCTTCAAACTCTTCCCTGAGAGTTTGAACTAAAAGCTTCATTAGAGTATCAACTTCATCACTTGGCCTATCCCAATTCTCAATTGAAAAAGTAAATAATGTCAAATATTCAATTTTATGTTTATTTGCTTCCTCTACAATTTTTTTTACAGCTCTAACACCATTTTGGTGTCCAAAAACTCTTGGCATGCCCTTTTGCTCTGCCCACCTTCCATTTCCATCCATTATAATTGCAGTATGCTTGGGTATCATCTTCATTTCTTTATGTTTTTATTTCTCATATCTTGACCCCAAAAGAGCTTTTCTCTTAATCTTTTATAAAAATTATCATTATCAAACTTAATAGTTCCAATAGTAAAATCTGCTTTTAAGATTTCAATTTGGTTAGAGCAATTCACAGAATACATTCTGGAATCTATAGATAAATTTATATCGCTGTCTCCTTCAATATCTATAATTATTTTTGAATTATCAGGAATAACTAAGGATCTCATATTGATATTATGAGGAGCTATTGGATTTAAAATAGTGACATTTGATTCTGGAGAAACAATTGATCCACCATTACTTAAAGAATAACCTGTAGATCCAGTTGGAGTAGAAATAATTAATCCATCTGACCAATAGTTTGTTAAATAATTTCCATTAATCTGACATGATATATTCAAAAGTGATGTTGTGTCTTTTCTTTGAATTGTGATTTCGTTTAGAGCAAATGGATAATCGGAAAAAGCATTATTCATAGAATCTGATTTAACTTCTAAAAGAGTTCTTTTAATAACACTAAACTTATTTTCATTAATCTGAGAAATAGCTTCTTGAATATTTTCTTTTTGAATACTAGTTAAAAAACCTAACCTACCGGTGTTAACTCCAAGAATTGGAATATTAGAGTTTTTAACATACGTAATAGATCTTAATATTGTACCATCTCCACCCACAGCAAAAACAAAATCAATATTGTCCTCTATTGGCTTATTGGAATCAAAAAAAGAGAATTTATCTTGAGCTTCTTTAGTTAATTCATTTTTTATTTTAGAATCTATAACTAATTGATTGTTTTGTGAAATAATATCAATTATTTCCTTGCAACAATCAATTGAGGATTTGTTATGAAATGCTATGTATAGAGCTATTTTCATATCACAAAAATACAAACTTTATAACTTTATTAAGTACTATATTTGCAATTAAGTTTCAATAGAATTTATGACTAAACTAAGTGTAAATATTAATAAAATTGCAACACTCAGAAACGCAAGAGGTGAAGACTATCCTAATTTAGTTAAGAGTGCACAAGATATAATTGGTTTTGGAGCTCAAGGTATAACAGTTCATCCAAGGCCAGATGAAAGACATATTAGATACTCTGATGCGTATATGCTCAAGGAAAAAATTAATAGCGAACTTAATATTGAGGGTAATCCAAATATAAATTTTATCAATCTTGTAAATGAGATAAAACCTGCTCAAGTTACTCTAGTCCCAGATTCTGAAGATGTAATTACATCAAATGCTGGATGGGACACAATTAATAATGCCTCATTTTTGAGTGATATAGTTAAAGAATTTCAATTAAACTCAATTCGAGTTTCAATATTTATAAATCCTGAGATTAAGATGGTAGAAGGAGCTAAGAAAATAAATGCAGACAGAATTGAGCTTTTTACAGGCCCTTATGCTAAAGAATATAATATTGATAAATTTAAAGCAGTTGAAAAATATATTCAATGCTCAAAAGTAGCAGATGAAATTAATATAGATGTTAATGCAGGTCATGATTTAAATCAAGATAATCTTAGGTTTTTTGTAGAATCAACAAAAAATATTAAGGAAGTTTCAATTGGTCATGCTCTAATTACGGAGTCTCTTTACAATGGTTTAAGGCCAACAATTAAATCCTATCTCGATATACTTAAATGAAAATTCTTCATTCAAATTTAATAGGAGACTCTAACAGAGACCTATTCATTATTCATGGATTCTTAGGTATGGGAGATAATTGGAAAACTCATGCCAAAAAAATTGCTGAAAAAGGCTTTAAAGTCCATTTAATAGATCTTAGAAATCATGGAAAAAGCTTTTGGAGTAATGATTTTAGTTTTGAAATTATGGTTGAGGACTTATATAAATATGCTGAATATCATAATATTAAAAGATTTAGCATTTTAGGTCATTCAATGGGGGGAAATATTTGTATGTTATTTGCTCAAAAATTTCCAGAACTATTGGAAAAAATAATAATAGTTGATATCATTCCAAAGCAATACAAACCTCATCATGAATCAATATTGAGTGGTTTAAAGTCGATAGACTTTGACAAAATAAAATCCAGGAAGCTAGTAGACACTCACCTTGCAAAATATATTGATGATGAAAGAGTAAGACAATTTTTATTAAAAAATTTACATTGGATAGATAAAGAGAGCTTAGGATTAAAGTTAAATATTGAAGTTTTATTCGAGTTCAAAGATAAATTATCAATAAAACTTAAAAAAGAAATAAATTTTGATAAGCCATCTCTTTTTCTTTATGGTGATAGCTCAGTTTATGTTGATGAATCTGATTTTCCAATACTTTATGCAAATTTTCCCAATATTGAAATTATTAAAGTTCCTTCATCTGGGCATTGGGTTCATGCAGATAATCCATCATTTTTTATTGATAAAACAATTAATTTTTTAAATTGAAATATGGAAAATCACATAATTAGAAAAGCAAATTCTTTTGATGTTAAAGAAATTCTTAGATTATTAATTGAGCTTGCGGTTTATGAAAAAGAACCTGATGCTGTTAAAATTACAGAGGAAGAATTAATTAGAGATGGTTTTGGCGCTACTCCTAGATTTGAATGTCTTTTAGCTGAATTTAATTCTGAAATTGTTGGACTAGCTTTCTATACTCCAAGATACTCAACATGGGTTGGAGACACTCTTCATTTAGAGGATTTAATTGTAACAGAAAAAATGAGAGGTAAAGGCCTTGGAATCTCTCTTTACAGGGAGTTTTTAATTGAAGCAAAACGAAGAGGTGTTAATAGAGTTGAGTGGTCAGTTCTTGACTGGAATAAATCAGCGATTGAATTTTATAAAAAGACTGGTGCTATAATTGACGGTCTAGAACAGTGGAAAATTGTAAGAATGAATAAAGAAATTATTAATAAATTTCTATCAAATTAATTCAGTTTTAATAAAATCAATTATAAATTTTTTTATCTGACCTCTTACTTCTATAAAATCTTTACCATAATTTCCATTATGAGATTTTGAAGGATCCTTAAAGTTTTTATGTATTTTTTTTGCATTACTCATTGGAAGAACGGGACAAGTTTCCTTGGCATTATCGCAAACAGTAATTATAAAGTCAAAATTTTCATTGATATATTCGTCAATATGATTAGAATTATAATCAGATATATTCACTCCAATCTCTGCCATACACCTTACAGCATTTTTATTTAATCCATGCTTCTCAATTCCTGCACTAAATACTGAAACAGAGTTATTAGTTAAATGATCTAAATATCCATGAGCAATTTGACTTCTGCATGAGTTTCCAGTACATAGAATTAGTATGTTTTTCATTAAAACCCTAACGAAATTTTAGCAATATAAAAGAATAAGAAAATTCCAAATATATCATTAGCTGTTGTTATAAATGGTCCGGTTGCAATTGCTGGATCAATCCCCTGTTTATCTAGAATAATTGGAACAAATGTTCCAACAAGTGCAGCTATTATAATTACACCCATCATAGAACCAGCAATTGTTAGACTCAAAAATAAATCTTGATTTACTATCTGTCCAAAGACTACAAGTATTATTGCTAATACCAAGCCGTTAATTAAACTTAAACTAACTTCTTTTAAAAGTCTAGATAATAAAGAACCTTTAACTAAATCATTTGCTAAACCTTGAACAATTATTGCAGAGGATTGAACTCCTACATTTCCAGCCATAGCAGCTATAAGAGGAGTATAGAAAAATAAATTTCTTAAGTCAGGTTCACTCATAATCTGTTCAAAATCTTTTAAAATAAATACACTACCAAGTCCTCCCAAAAGTCCTAAAAATAACCATGGAAGTCTAGCTTTAGATAACTGAAAAATAGAATCATTTGCTTCAACTTCAGAAGAAATACCTGCTGCTAATTGATAATCTTTATCAGCTTCATCTTTAATTAAGTCAACAATATCATCAATAGTTATTCTTCCTAATAAGGTTTTTCTTTTATTTGTTACAGGAATAGCTTCTAAATCATATTTAGACATAATTTTTGCAACTTCTTCACCTTCTTGATCAGCTGTAACATAGTCTACTTTAGGTATATAAATATCTTTAACTTTTGATCCTGATTTTGCGGTGACTACATCTTTTAATGATAGTCTACCCTTTAGTTTATTTTTAGAGTCAACAACATAAATTGAGTGAACCCTTGAAACATTTTTAGCCTGTTTTCTAATTTCATCAAGACATTTAGTTATGCTAAGATTTTCACTTACTTTCACAAGTTCTTTTGCCATCAATCCACCAGCAGTATCTTCCTTATACTTAAGTAATTCTTTTATATCATCTGTTAATTCAGAATCTTTAATTTGTGATAATACACTTTCTTGAATATCTTCAGATAATTCTGAAATTACATCAGTTGCATCATCAGTATCGAGTTCTTGAATCTTTTCTGCAATTTCTTTAGTAGATAGGTTTTCAAGAATAATCTCTCTAAGATCTTCATCAATTTCAGCAAGAGCATCTGCAATTCTTTCTTTATCAAAAATTTTAACAAGAAAAATAACTTCTTTAACTTCTAAAAGTTCAAATATTTCAGCTAAGTCAGCATAATGAAGATCATTTAGATTTTTCACGAGCTTTTCCTTATCACTAATTGTAATAAGTCTCTTAATGTTATCTATTAATTCATCATTGACTTTAAATTGTCTCATCACTAATTTTTTGAGTTAATTTGACAAATTCTTGAACAGATAGCTGCTCTGGTCTCAATTCAAAGATACTATCTTCTAATATATTATCCTGAATATCAAGTCTTTTTAGAGAGTTTTTTATTTTTTTTCTCCTTTGCTGAAAACTTAACCTTATGACTTTATCTAATAAATTAATATCACAATTAAGATTTATATTCTCTTTCCTGGTCAATGAAATAACAGCAGAATCAACTTTTGGCTTTGGAAAAAACACATTTGGAGAAACATTAAATAAAATCTTTACATCATAAAATAATTGTGTTTTTACAGAGAGTATTCCATATTTTTTTGAATTATGTTTACTTACAATTCTTTCAGCTACTTCTTTTTGAAACATACCAACAAGAGAACTAATTGAATTATAATTTTCTATGGCTTTAAATAAAATTTGTGATGAAATATTGTATGGAAAATTTCCAATGATCAAAATCCTACTTAGTGAAGGATAGGTTTCGGCAATTTTAAAATTTAAAAAATCTTTTTCTATTATCTCAAGATTCTCATTTATGAATTCATTCTTAAGAAAAAAAATAGATTCTTTATCAATTTCAACTAGAGTTAAAATATCTTTTATTTTAAGAAGATGCTTGGTTAAAGCACCCTTGCCTGGACCAACTTCAATAACTTTGTTATGTTTACTAAAATCAATTGATTCAATTATCTTTTTTGATATATTTTCATCAATAAGAAAATGTTGACCTAGGAATTTTTTTGGCTTAACATTTCCTACCATATTGCTAATTAATTATGTCAAATCCAGTATATGGAATTAAAGCTTTTGGAATTTTAATACCCTTTTTTGTCTGGTTATTCTCAATTAAACCAGCCATGACTCTTGGTAAAGCAAGAGAACTTCCATTAAGAGTATGAAGAAGATAATTCTTTCCATCTTTATCCTTAAACTTAAGATTGAGACGGTTTGATTGATATGTCTTGAAATTTGAAACAGAACTAATTTCTAGCCATTTTTTTTGACCTTTTGAGAATAATTCAAAATCATAAGTTATAGCAGAGGTAAAACCTAAATCTCCTGCACATAAATTTAGTATTCTGAAATCTAGTTCAAGTTCAGATAAGATTCCTTTAATATGGTCTTTCATTGTAGACAGAGCATGATTTGAATTTTCAGGATGCTCAAGTCTAACTATCTCGACTTTATCAAATTGATGAAGTCTATTAAGACCTCGTACGTCAGAACCATAGCTTCCAGCTTCTCTTCTAAAACAAGGAGTATAACCAGTAAGTAAAACAGGAAGTTCATCATTAGATAAAATATTATCACGATAAATATTTGTCAATGGAACTTCAGCAGTTGGAATGAGATAAAAATCATCATTTTTAACATGGTACATTTGACCATCCTTGTCTGGTAATTGTCCTGTTGCAAAAGCAGATTCAGAATTAACCAGATGAGGGACTTGAAATTCAGTATAACCTGCAGATGTATTCTTATCAAGAAAAAAATTAATAAGTGCTCTTTGAAGTTTAGCACCTTTCCCTTTATATACTGGAAATCCTGAGCCTGTAATCTTACTTCCAAGTTCAAAATCTATTATATCAAGTTCTTTAGCCAAATCCCAATGATTCTTTAAACTATCATTAGAATCTTTAATTGGACCACTTATAAAAACTTCTATATTATCATTAACAGTTAAGCCTTCAGGAACATCTTTATCAGGTAAGTTGGGTATAGTAGTAATTAGACTTAAAATACTCGATTTTGTTTTATCAAGTTGATCTGATAAATCTTTTGATTTACTTTTTAACTCTGCAGATTTACTTTTAAGATTCTCAACATTATTACTCTGATTACCTGACTTAAAAATTTCAGCAATTTCTTTAGAGATAGTATTAGATTCAAATAAAATTTGATCTAGTTTTTGTTGAATTTGTTTTCTATCTGAATTAAGTTTTATGAGTTCATCAATAACGTCAAGATTTTTAAAACCACGCTTCTTAAGGCCTATTAAAGTAGCCTCTTTATCATTAGAAATTTTATCGATTGAAAGCATAGGTTATTTTAAAACCAAAGATAAAACTTATTTGTTTATTAATTTTAAACAATAATTTTCATCTTTTAATAATTGCTCTTTGAGAGCTTCGATTGATGAAAACTTTATTTCATCTCTAATTTTTAAAACTATTTCAACAGATATTAGTTTATCATAAATATCTTGATTGAAATTAAATAAATGAACCTCAATTGATTTGTCATTTGAACCAATAGTTGGTCTATGGCCTATATTCATCATCCCACTATACAGTTTATTATCAATTTTTGTTTTTATAAGATATACACCATCCTTAGGGATGATTTTATAATTCTCCTCAATAAAAATATTAGCTGTAGGATAATTTATTCTTTTTCCCAATCCGTCTCCCTTGACAACTTTTCCAGTTAGCTTAAAATACCTTCCCAGATATTTTTGAGCAGTTATTAAGTCACCTTCATTGATTGAATTTCTAATTTTTGTTGAGCTTATTGTAATTTTTTCAATTTCTTGTGCTTTGATTTCCTCTACTGTAAAATCTAAATCATTAGAATAGTTTTTTAGATCAGTTACTGAAGCCTCTCTTCCTTTTCCAAATCTATGATCGTATCCGATTATTATATGTTTTAGCTTAAGCTTATCAACTAAAAATTCTTTGATGAATTGATTAGCAGTCAATAAAGAAAAATCTTTGTCAAAGGGATGAATTATTAATGAATCAATCCCAATCTTATCTAGATGTAAAATTTTTTCATCTAAAGTGTCAATCATCTTAATATCATTATACTTATTTAAAATTATCCTAGGGTGGGGAAAAAAAGTTAGTATAACAGAAGATAGATTTTTAGTCTTAGCAGAGTTAATTAGTCTACTAAATATTTTTTGATGACCTTGATGAAGACCATCAAATGTTCCAATTGTAACAACTGATCTTTTTTCTTCATTATAATCTTGAATACTTCTATAAATCTTCATCAATAAAATTCTTCTTATTATAAAAGTTCATTGTTCGTTCAATACCTGTTTGAATAAATGAGAAAACTATTTCAGAGGATATCTTTACTATATTATGAATATTCGATTGCTCAGTTTCAGACCATTTACCAAGAACATAATCTGATGTTGACATTTTATTATTATTTGAAATACCTATTCTAATTCTAGGGTAATTTACAGTTCCTAAAAATTCTTCAATATCTTTCAATCCATTATGACCTCCGGCAGAACCAGAAGATTTAATTTTAATATTTCCAAAATAAAGATTTAGATCATCACAAATTACAAGTGTGTTATCTGAGCTAACTTTTTCTTTTTTTTTCCAATATAAAAGTGATTTTCCAGAGTTATTTACATAATTATTAGGTTTGATTAGTATAATTTTTTTCCCTTTGAACTTACATTCAGCTCGCTGAGCTAATTTTACTGATTCAAAACCTACTTTTAAAACTTTTGAAATTTCATTAATTACATCAAATCCAATGTTATGCCTGGTATTATTGTACTTATCACCAATATTACCAATTCCTACAATGAGATACTTATTCATATCAGACTTTGAAGTTAACCGTGATACGATATTTTTAAAAAAATACATTATATAATAATCTAAATAAAGTTAAGATTAATTATATAACAATTATTCTTTTGAATCTTCTTTTGAATCTTCTTTGGGAGTTTCAGCTCCTTCAGCTCCTTCAGCTCCTTCAGCTCCTTCAACTCCTTCTTCTCCTTCTTCTCCTTCAGCACCTTCCTCATCTTCAGGTAATTCCATTGAAGCTCTAGAAGTTCTTACTTGACAAATAACTGTGTTTTCAGGATGAAGTAATTCAAATTTTTCATCTTCAAGTTGAGAAGTGTAAAGTTTATCACCCAATTCAAGCTTAGAAATATCTACATTTAGTGAGTCTGGAAGATTACCAGGAAGTGCTTTAATTCTTAACTTTCTTTTATTTCTAGTTAATATACCACCACTATTTTGAACACCTGGAGCTGATCCACTAAGTTCAACAGGAATATCCATAGTTACGGGCTTATCGTCAAAAAGCTCATAAAAATCTGCATGAATAATTTTATCTGTTACGGGGTGAAATTGGATATCTTGAAGAATAGCATTTTTCTTTTTATCACCAAAATCAAGAACAACTGTATGTGCAGAAGCTGTATATACTAAATCCTTGAAACCTATTTCAGAAGCTGTAAAATGTAAAACATTATCTCCTCCATACAACACACATGGTACATTACCATCTTTTCTCACTGAATTTGTGCTTTTTTTTCCAGTAACTTCTCTTATTAAACTTTTAATTTCTATTGATTTCATTTTTTTTAGTTTATAAATAGTTTGTCAATTGATTTATTATGATGAACATTATACATTGCTTCAGCAAATATTTTAGAACATGTTAAATGTTCAACTTTTTTTGATTCTTTTTTTATTTCAATTGAATCACTTGTAATTAATTTCTTAAGTTTTGATTTTTCAATTTTTTCATAAGCATCACCAGAAAGCAGTGCATGTGTGCAAATGGCAATTACTGATAGTGCTCCTTTTTCAATCATTAAGTCAGCAGCTTTAGTTAGCGTTCCTGCTGTATCAACCATATCATCAACCAAAACAACATTTTTACCTGTAACATCACCAATTAGCTCCATGTGTGTTATAATATTTCCTTTTGATCTTTGTTTATAACATATAACAACATCAGAATTTAGAAATTTTGAATATGCATACGCTCTTTTAGAACCCCCCATATCAGGAGATGCAATTGTGAGGTTATCAATATTTAAAGATTCTAAATAAGGAACAAAAATTGATGAAGCATATAAATGATCAACAGGTTTTTCAAAAAATCCTTGAATTTGATCGGCATGTAAATCCATAGTTATAATTCTTGTAGCTCCAGCTGATTCCAAAAGTTTAGCAACTAATTTAGCTCCAATGGGAACTCTTGGTTTGTCTTTTCGATCTTGTCTTGCCCAACCAAAGTAGGGGATAACTGCAGTTATGTGTCTTGCAGATGCTCTTTTAGCAGCATCAAGCATAAGAAGCATTTCCATTAAATTATCTGATGAAGGGTTTGTAGACCCAATTAAGAATACTCTAGATCCTCTAACAGACTCTTCAAAAGAAGGTTGAAACTCACCATCACTGTACCTTTGAAAATAGACACTACCTAGGTCTTGACCAAAGTGTTTAGCTATTTGACTAGACAAAGTAGTACTTTGTGTACAAGAAAATAATTTCACTGGTGTTTTCACAATCAATTAATTGGAGTGCAAATTTATAAATAATTATTGTTCAGTATAATTTTATTATAAATTATTTAATGTAATGGAATTTATTAATTTTGAGCTCTTTAGCTTCGGTGGCGAAACTGGTAGACGCGCTGGATTCAAAATCCAGTTCCTTTTGGAGTGTGGGTTCGATTCCCATCCGAAGTACTTTTTCTTTAATAGACTTAAAACTTCTGCAGATTTACATTCTAATATCTGATAATTTAAAATCTAAATAATCACTAATTGACATGACACATCCTGCATCTTTAAGTACCTTGTTAGAACTGCTAGATGTTATCCCAATAACTTTAACACCAGAATTTTTTGCAGCTAAAACACCTTCCAATGAGTCTTCAAAGATTAAACACTCATCTTTATTTATATTAAATCTATCAATAGTTTCATTAAACATTTCAGGATTAGGTTTTCCGTTAATTACTTCGTCTCCACAGATAATACTATCAAAATAATCATAAATTTCTAGTTCATTAATTATCATAGAAACATTTTTTCTTATTGCATTACTTGCTAGGCCTACCATTATATCTTTTGACTTTAGTTCATCTAAAAAATTTTTAAAACCTAGTATTTGCTTAATCTCACCTTTATAGATTTTTCGAAAAATCTTTTCCTTATCCTCACTCATCTTTTTTAGTTCTTTCTTTGAATATTGATTACCATAAACAGTTCTCATAAGATCAAGGGTCCCACCTCCCTTATATTCATTTAATTTCTCAGAAAAATTTTCAACTTTATTCTCATTAAAAAATATTTTCCAAGCTTCATAGTGATATGGTAAGCTATCAACTATCGTTCCATCCATGTCAAAGATTATACCCTTTATCATTTTGTATTTAGATATTTAAAAACTATTTTAATTGAAGATTTTAAATCGCATTAATATAGTAAAATATAAAAATAACACTAATGAATTCAAGACGTAGTTTCATAAAAAAATCATCTCTTGTTACTTTCGGAGCGATGAACCTTAATTTTTTTCCTCTACTAAAAGATGTTAATGGCGTTGACATATCAGTAGTTACATATTCTTTTAATCCAGGAATTGAAGAAATGAATATTATAATCCAAAACTGTTTAGATTCTGGCTCTGATAATATTGAGCTTATGGGAGATCATATTGAGAGATCTATTGGTATGCCAAGGAGTAAAAGATCTCATTCTGACTGGAGAGCTAATGTCTCAATGAAAGAGTTTAAAAATGTAAAAAAACAGTTTAAAAATAAAGGTATAAACATATTTGCATACAAACCATATTGTATGGGTCCTAATAATTCTGATAGCGAAATAGAGTATGCAATGAAGGCTACTAAAGCTCTTGGTGCAGACTACTTAACTGCTGAATTAACTACAAAAGAAAATACCAAAAGAATATCTCGTTTTGCAGAAAAACATAATGTTAATGTTGGATATCATGCACATCTTCAAGCATCTGATACTGCTTGGAACTTTGCTATGGATGACTCCAAGAAAAATTTTATAAACCTAGATATTGGACATTACATTGCAGCTCGAAAAGAAAACACAAAGGAGACCTTGTTGAATTTTATATTAAAAAATCATTCAAAAATATGTAGCCTTCACTTAAAAGATAGACAAGCAGCAAAACCCTTAAATCTTGGTGCATCTGATAACCAAATATGGGGTAAAGGTGATACTCCTATTGTAGAAGTTCTCCAATTAGTTAGAGATAATTCATTTAAGTTCACATCATCAGTTGAACTTGAATATAGAATTCCTGCTGGATCAAATAGAGTCAATGAAGTTAAAAGATGTTATGAATATTGTAATCAGGCTCTTAACTCTTAATTTGAATGATTAGACAATTATTATGTTTTTTTCTTCTCTTTTCAATAAATGTTTTTGCACAAAATCAAGGGGATTTATCAGGAAGAGTAATTGATGGTGAAACTGGTATTGGGTTAGAGGGTGCAACTATTCAAATAGAAAACTCTGATTTTTATACCATTTCAGACCAAAATGGTTATTTTCAAATCACTGATATACCGACGTCCAGTTTCAATGTTACAGCTAGTTTTATTGGATTTAAATCGCTTACTAAATTTAATGTAATTATTAAATCAGCTGGAAATCAATCTTTGCAATATGTCTTAAACCCTACTTCTGAATTACTAGATGAAGTTATTGTTGTTGAATCACCTTTTAAAACATCAATTGAAACTCCATTATCAACTCAGACATTTTCAGCAGTGGAAATTGAAACTTACCCTGGAGGTAATAATGATATTACTAGAGTAATTCAAAGTTTACCTGGAATTTCCCCTTCAATAGGTGGATTTAGAAATGATATAATTATTCGAGGAGGAGGTCCAAATGAAACTGTATATTATTTAGATGGAATTGAAATACCCAATATTAATCATTTTAGTACTCAAGGAAGTTCTGGAGGTCCAGTTGGATTGATAAATGTTTCATTTATAAAAGACGTTACTCTTTCAACTTCAGCATTTGGCGCAGAATATGATAATGCTCTTTCGGGTGTTTTATCTTTCGAACAAAAAGAAGCAAATATTGACAAAATATCAGGAAACTTTAGGATTGGATCAAGTGAAGCTGGATTAACTTTTGAAGGACCATTAAATCTATTTGAAAATAAAGAAACATCTTTTATTTTCTCAGTTAGAAGAAGTTATCTGCAGTTTTTATTTAAGGCTTTTGGTTTCTCTTTTTTGCCTGATTATTGGGATTATCAAATGAAAATAAAGCATAAAATAGATGATTTTAATTATCTAAACTTTATTGGTATTGGATCAATTGATGAATTGACTGTTAATGAATCTGACGAATTTAATTTTGAGAATGAATCTCAAATTGAGCAAATCCCTATTATAAACCAAAAGTCTCGAACTTTTGGAGTTTCATGGAAAAGAGTTTATAAAAATAAAAATGGATTTTTTAATCTTTCAATTAGCAACAATAAACTTGAAAATAATTTTGAGAGATTTGAAAATAACGTATCAAAATTAAATCCTTCATTTTCAAACATATCTATTGAAGAGGAAACTAAATTAAGATTTATAAGTAATCATAATGGTAGGAATTATAAATTCTCATATGGAGCAAACTTACAATTGTCAGATTATGTAAATACTACTCAATTCAATTATTACAATACTAATTATAACAGTAAAATTGATTTTTTAAAATATGGTCTATTTATTAAATCATCAAGAACATTTATTGACGATAAACTTGGGATATCAGTTGGAATAAGACTAGATCAAGATAATTTTACAAAGGATAATAATATTTTTGAAAATATCTCTCCAAGAATTGCACTGTCTATGATAATTTCAGAGGATAATAAATGGAAATTAAATTTTGCATCAGGTAGATACTTTAAAATACCAACATATACTTCTCTTGGATATAAAAATTCTAATAATATTTTTTTAAATAAAAACTCTCAATATACAAGAAGTGATCATCTAGTTGGAGGTATTGAGTTTAATTGGACAGAATCTTCAAGACTTACTTTTGAAGCTTTTTATAAAAAATATAATAATTATCCAATTTCTGCGGTTGATAAGGTATCTCTTGCTAATAAGGGAGCTGATTTTGAAGTTCTAGGAAATGAGGAAATTATAACAACTGGAAAGGGGAAATCATATGGGTTAGAATTTCTTTATCAGCAAAAGCTTAAAAATAATTTCTATGGAATTTTATCTTACACTTTTTTCTACAGTAAATTTTCAGGATTAGATAATATATATCTTCCATCTGTTTGGGATAATAGACATATTTTATCTTTTACAGGAGGTTATAAACTTAAAAGGAATTGGGAAGTTAGTGCTAAGATTAGATTTACTGGTAAAACTCCTTATCCACCAGTTGATTTAAAATCAAGTACTCAATCCTACCCAGAGATTATTTTTGATTATTCACAACTTGGAAGTTATTACTTAAATGATTTTACAAAGTTGGATTTAAGGGTAGATAAAAGATGGAACTTTAAATCAACATCCATGAATTTTTATATAGATATTGAGAATCTTTTAATGGATGAAATTCCTGTTCCACCTGAATATGGACTTCAAAGAGACGATAATCTTAATATTGTTAATCCAAGAAATTTAATAGAAGTAATTAGTGATAATCGAAGTTCATTAATACCTAGTATTGGATTTGTTTTCGACTTTTAGTTAGAATGCATTATGACCAGTTATATCATGACCAAGAATTAGTAAATGAATATCATGAGTACCTTCATATGTTATTACAGATTCAAGATTCATCATATGTCTCATAATACTATATTCTCCAGTAATTCCCATTCCTCCTAGAACCTGCCTAGATTCTCGTGCAATGTTCATAGCCATATCTACATTATTTCTTTTTGCAAGAGAAATTTGAGCCGAAGTGGCCTTATCTTCATTTTTTAATTTACCTAATTTCCATGATAGTAATTGAGCTTTTGTAATCTCAGTTAACATCTCAGCTAATTTTTTTTGTTGAAGTTGCTTTGCTGCAATTGGTTTTCCAAATTGAACTCTTTCCAATGAATAGTTCAACGCTGTGTTATAGCAGTCCATAGCTACTCCAATTGCCCCCCATGAGATTCCATATCTTGCAGAGTCTAAACACATAAGTGGAGCTCCTAAACCTGATTTGCCAGGAAGTATGTTTTTCTTAGGTACCCTAACATTATCAAATATTAGTTCACCAGTAGCAGAAGCTCTTAGAGACCATTTATTATGAGTTTCAGGTGTTGTAAACCCTTCCATACCTCTTTCAACAATTACACCATGAATTCTTTTATTTTCATCTTTAGCCCAAACAACTGCAATATCTGCAAAAGGGGAGTTGGAGATCCACATTTTAGATCCATTTAAAATTACATCATCTCCATCACTTTTGAAATTTGTTATCATTCCACTAGGATTTGATCCATGATCAGGTTCAGTTAGACCAAAACAGCCCATCATTTCACCGGTTGCTAGTTTTGGAAGAAACTTTAGTTTTTGCTCTTCACTTCCAAATTTCCAAATAGGGTACATAACTAGTGATGATTGAACAGAAGCAGTAGATCTAATTCCACTATCTCCTCTTTCAATTTCTTGCATCATTATTCCATAACTTATCTGATCTAATCCAGCTCCTCCATATTTTTGAGGAATATATGGGCCGAAGGCACCTATTTCTCCAAGCTCTTTAATTAAGTGATCTGGAAACTTTGCCTTTTGAGCAAAATCTTCAATTATAGGACATACAGATTTAGAAACCCATTGTCTTGTAGACTCTCTAATTAGTTTATGTTCTTCAGAAAGTAAATCATCAATTTGATAGAAGTCAGGTGAAGTAAAATTATTATTCATTATTTGGAGCTTATTTTACAAAAATATGAATTAAATATTCAATTAAATAATTTCAATTAATCCATCAGGAATATCTATATGAATAATTTTATTTTTTTTATCAATTTTATCAATTAAATCTTCATGTATTGGGATCATCACTTTATTAGATTTGATTAATACT
The DNA here is from genome assembly GCA_002457075.1 of Cryomorphaceae bacterium MED-G11. GTDB lineage: Bacteria > Bacteroidota > Bacteroidia > Flavobacteriales > Flavobacteriaceae > Marisimplicoccus. Next base: position 528 of record NTKQ01000018.1, on the reverse strand, counting down.
TCAAAGACTGGCTGAGGTAATTCGGTATTAATATTATCTATTACTCCAATTTTTTTTGAGTTTGAATATACACTGAAGTTAACTAGTTCATTATAAAAAAAACTTTTTTCTTCAATTGGCTCATAGCTTTTAGAATCAATAAAAACATTCTTAAAAATTATATCCTCGGCCTCTTTTTCAGTGTTAACTTCAGATAGCTTTAATATTAATTGATTATCTGAGAATGATTTAATTTCATCTATTCTAAATGGAATAAAACAGTTATTAATATCTATAAAAAGATGTTTTATGTCAGGGAGTTTGTCAAAATTAAAAGAAGATGTACTTATTTTAATAAACCCCTTGTAGCCATGTTTTGAAACTATAGTTCCAATTTTAACATGATCAACACTCATAAATATGATTATTTGTCCTCTTCAGCAGGAGCTTCATCAGCAGGAGCTTCTTCAGCAGGAGCCTCTTCAGCAGGAGCTTCATCAGCAGGAGCCTCTTCAGCAGGAGCCTCATCAGCAGGAGCCTCTTCAGCAG
>NTKQ01000017.1 GCA_002457075.1 Cryomorphaceae bacterium MED-G11 | reverse complement strand
GTAGTCGTCAGCACCTATTTTATATCCTTTAAGAACATCGTCTTTTAGATTTTTTGCAGTAAGAAATATAAGAGGAATTGCTTCATTAACTTCTCTTATTTCTCTTGCTAATGTTAGGCCATCTTTAAAAGGCATCATTATGTCAAGAATACATAGATCAAATTCTGATCTGTTAAATTTTTCAAATCCTTCAATACCATTAACAGCTAGAGAAACCTCGTAGTTGTTAATAGTTAGATAGTCTTTCAAGATTCTTCCAAAATTTGGATCATCTTCAACTAGTAATATTTTTTTATTTGATTTCATTTAAATATTTTTTAAAGTTATATAAAACTTTGTTCCAGTACCTTTTTCACTTTCTAATAAAATTTTTCCATTATGAAAGTCAATAATTTTTTTAACGTAAGATAAGCCTAAACCATGACCTTTAATATTGTGTATATCTCCATTTTGTTCACGATAAAATTTTTCAAATATTAATTTTTGAGTATTCTTATCCATACCTATTCCGTTATCTTCAAAACAGAGCCTAATATCTTTATTAATATTAGTTGATGAAACAACTATCTTTGGATTTTCCTTAGAGTATTTAACTGCATTGTCAAGGATATTTATAATAATGTTTTCTAAATGATTGCTATTACCACTAATATTACTATCTAAAGCTTTGAGAGATAAATCTATAGAGCCTTTTTTACTTTCAACTATTAATTTTACATGCTCTATAGCATCCTCAATTACTTCATGAATATCTATTTCTTCCATGGTAAAAGGATTTGAACTTTTTTCAAGCTGTGATATTCTTAGTATATTTTCAACTTGAGATAACATTCTAGAGTTCTCTTCTCTAATCATTCCAAGATAGGACATAGACTTATCATTTAAACTCTTTGTTGAACTTGAAATTGCATCCAATGCTAAGTTTATTGTTGCAATTGGAGTCTTAAATTCATGTGATATATTATTTATAAAATCATTTTTAATCTCAGATAATTTTTTCTGTTGAATTATTTGGTAAAGGGCACTGGTTGCAATAACAACAACAATTAAAGTAAGCATAAAAGACAAGGTAGCAACTCCGATAATACTAGAGAGAACATATTGTTGTTTATCTGGAAAGGAAACTACTAAATTATATAAAACAGAACTTGATTCGTCATTTAAAAATGGAATGGAGTATTTAGGACCAGATTGAACTTCCATGTAATTATTTGATTTAACCTTAGTAGATAATCCATTACTATAAATACCAAACTCATATGGAGTAATAATATTTCTATCATTAAAACCATTATTTAAAAGGATTTGAATTTCACGAGAAGTTGTTCTTTTATGAATAGGAAGAGATGAAGCGTATTCTTGAAAAGCAGACTTATATTTTTCAAATTTAAACAAGTCAATATCTTCAACACTTTTTAATTTAGAGATTGATGCATTTAACCTATTCTCCCTTCTATCAAAAATATTTTTATTTACAATAGTTGTTTTAACAGCCTTGTAATCTTTAATATCATCATCACCATATCTATTTGACAAATTATCAGGTAGATTTATATTATAATCTTCTTCAAGAATTCCATAAGCAAAAAAAGTAGACAAATTTGAAGATTGATCTTCATCTAGGAATAAAAAAACATCTGTAAAATTAGACTCATCTGGTGTTCCAATTGAATCAATTAACATTTGGTATGTAAACACATAATCATTAAGTTCTCTGCTTTGAATTTCATCTACAACTTCACGAAGTGTTCTATTAACTGCAAGTGAAAACTCTTCTTCTTTATTTTGCCATGAAGAATAGATCCAGTAACCTTGCATTAGAATAATACCAATCAAAGAGAAAGACATTAATAGAACTAATGATGTGTATAGCTTTTTATTCATTTATATAAAATTCTCAATTTTAAAATTAAAATTTCTTAATGAAATGTTAATATACAAGGATTAGACTGATAACTCTTGGTGTATACTTAAAACTCTTTCATTTAAATCTTCTTCATTATAATTATCAATTATATAATCACATTTGTCAATTATAGATGATTCATCCAATTGATTATCTATTCTTTTCATCACTTCTTTTTTAGAAACTTTGTCTCTATTCATCACCCTCTCAATTCTGGTTTCTAATGGAGCTCTTACTAAAATTATTTTATCATAGTTGTTCTCTGACTTTGTCTCAAATATTATTGCAGCTTCTTTTATTATATAATGGTCTTTATTCATATCCAAAAAATCTTTAAAGTCTGATGCTACTGCTGGATGAATAATTGAATTAAGAGTTTTAAGTTTACTAGGATTATCAAAAACAATGCTAGATAACTTTTTAGAATCTAGAATATTATTTTTATAGATATCATTTCCAAAAGAATCTTTTATTAGATTTATCAATATTATATCAGAATTAACCAATTTTTTTGCAGATAAATCAGCACTGAAAGTTTTTACACCGCAACCTTTAAAAAGATTCAAGACAGTAGATTTACCAGATCCTATACCCCCGGTCAATCCAACAATTTTCATTTTAAATTTAATTTATCAATAATTTCTTGACTAACTCCAACATTTGAAAATCCTCCATCATTAAATATGTTTTGAAGTGTTACTCTCTTTGTGTAGTCCGAGAATAAAGATATAGTTAAGCCTGCACAGTCATCTGCAGTTGCATTACCAAGAGGTGAAGTTAATTCAGCATAATTTAAAAAATCATCAAGGCCTTTAACTCCTTTACCTGCAGTAGTTAATGTTGGAGATTGAGAAATAGTATTAACTCTTACATTTTTCTCTTTACCAAGGATATATCCGAAGCTTCTAGCAATAGACTCTAAGTATGCTTTATTATCAGCCATATCATTATAATTTGGGAAAGTTCTTTGTGCTGCGATATATGTTAAAGCTACAATACTACCCCACTCATTCATAGCATCTAATTTAAATAGAGATTGCATTAATTTATGAAAAGAAACAGCAGAGACATCCCAACCTTTTGTAAGCCAATCATAGTTCAAGTCTGTATAATTTCTCCCTTTTCTAACATTAACTGACATTCCTATAGAATGAAGAATAAAATCAAGCTTACCACCAAATTTATTTGTAGCTGAATTAATTAAATTTTCAAGATCATCAATCTTAGTTGCATCTGCAGGAATAATTTCTGAATTTGTTTTTTCACCAAGTTGATTAATTGTACCCATTCTAATTGAAACTGGAGCATTTGTTAAAATAAACTCTCCACCTTCTTCATGAACTTTTTCTGCTGTTTTCCAAGCAATAGAGCTGTCATCTAGTGCACCAAATATTATACCTTTCTTGCCTTTTAAAATATTATTTCCCATCGTATTGTAAATATAGTTTAATTCAATAATTCGTTAGCTAGTTCATTTGCAGATTTATTTGACTTGTCTCCAGATAACATTTCCGCTATCTCATTTACTCTTTCTTTATCTGAAAGTAACTTTACATCAGTTATAACTTTATTATTTTCCTCTCTTTTGTATACTTTGAAATGAAAATCACCTTTAGATGCTACTTGGGGAGTATGCGTAATAACAATTACTTGCATTTTATCTGACATATACTTCATTAATTCTGCTACTTTAGAAGAAACAGAACCTGATATTCCAGTATCAATTTCGTCGAAAATTATAGAAGATAATTTTGTAAAATTTGATAAAATAGATTTAATAGAAAGCATTACTCTAGAAATTTCACCTCCAGATGCAATTTCTTTTAATTCATTGTAATGATTTCCTTTAACAGACCTGAATAAGAATTTACCTTCACTAACCCCATTCTTTTGTATTGTATCACTTTTAGATAAGTCAATTTTAATGTTAGATTTTTCCATTCCTAATTCTGATAAATTTTTATTCATTAGAATTTCAAATTCAGGAATTATAGATTTTCTTTTATCATGAATTTTGTTTGCCATTAGAAGAAGATCTGTATTAAGTAGTTTAACCTTAACCTCAAGTTGTTCAATTTCCAAATCTAAATTATCATGACTAGATATTTTTTTAGCTAAATCTTGTTTTAATTTTAATAATTTATCAATTGAATCAACTTTATGCTTGTTTTGAAGTGAGTATATCTTATCTAGAGTGTCTCTTAAATTATCTATGTTTTCATTAGAATTTGAAATATCTTCAAGAATTGATTCAGAATCATTAACTATTTGATTTAAGTTTTCATTAACTAAACTAAGATTTTGAGTTAAGTCATTAAGTCGACTTGAGGTATTTGCGACTTTACTTAAACTCTTTATTATTTGAGATATTTTCTCTGAAATTCCTATTTCACTAGTATTAAATTCGTTATTTATATGAGAAAGTATTTCTTTTATTTGGTCAATATTATCTCCCTCTTTGACTTTATTATCTAGATCTTCAACATTAAGATTGTCAAAATTTAATTCATCAAATTCATTAAATAGAAACTTGTTATAATCTAAATCTGAGTTTAGCTTATCTCTGATTATTTTTTTATCATCTATTTGTCTTTCAATCACTTTCAATGATTTAAATCGATTTAAATAAACACTGTACTTGTCTTGATTTTTTGATAGTGAGTCTAGAATAAGAAAAATAAAGTTTGAGTCTAGAATGTTAAGATTATTAAATTGTGAGTGAACATCAATTAATTTATTTGTTAGACTGGACAAGAGATCAAGTTTTACTGGAGTATCATTAATAAAAGCTCTGGACTTTCCACTTTCATTAACTTCCCTCCTAATAATAGTTATATCGTCATAATCTAGATCATTGCTTTTAAAGAAGTTAACAAGATTTTGATCCCTAAGGTCAAATTCAGACTCAACAAAACATTTTTTATTCTTGTTAATAATTTTTGAATTATCTATTCTGGATCCTAAAACCATAGATAGTCCTCCTAAAATTATTGATTTACCAGCACCAGTTTCACCAGTAATAGATGTCATACCCTTATCAAAAGATATTTCGATAGAATCAATTAGAGCATAGTTATTAATCTTAAGTCTCTTTAACATTCTTTATTATTTGGTTTAAAATATCACCTGAAACATCTGTTTTTAATTTTTTTTCAAATGAGGTTATTTTTAAATCTGAATTTATAAAATCAATTTGATTATAATCACTTGAAATAGGATTAAAATCATCAATTTTATTAACCACTATCGCATCAAGATTTTTAGATTTTAATTTATTTTTTGCATTCCTAATAACATTATCTGTCTCAAGAGCAAAACCTACTAGGAACTGAGAGGTTTTAATTTTACCTAGCTCTAACAATATATCTTTAGTAGGTTCTAGTTTAATAGACTCTAATCCCTTCTCTTTTTTAATTTTATTTTTAACAGCTTGAACTGGTTTAAAATCTGAAATAGCTGCAGAACAGATTATAACATCTGAATTTTTAAAATATTTGATTGTTTCATTAAACATTTCCTCTGAATCTTGAACTCTAATAGATTGAATATTAGAAAGATCCATGGAAAGATTAGTTGGACCAACAACCAATGTAACATTTGCACCTAGTTCATTTGCTTTTTTTGCAAGAGAGTAGCCCATTTTACCAGATGAACTGTTACCGATATATCTTACTGGATCAATTTTTTCATGAGTAGGACCTGCAGTAATTAAAAAGTTTAAGTTATTTAAAGGTAAAGTGTCTTTGATTTTAGCTTCAACATATTGGATTATCTCAACGGGCTCCAGCATTCTTCCCTCTCCTTCCAATCCACTTGCAAGTGATCCAGAACCTACTGGAAGAACGTCTGTTAAATTAGTTTGTAACTTCTTTAAATTGTTTTGATTAAGACTATTTTTATACATTTCAAGATCCATTGCAGGGACAACAAAAACTGGACATTTAGATGAAAGAAAGCATGCTAGTAGTATGTTATCGCATTTAGCATTTACCATCGATGATATTGTATTGGAAGTTGCAGGAGCTATAATAAATATATCAGCCCATTCAGCAAGCTCTACATGGTTATTCCAAGATGGATTATTATTTTTTTGGGTAGTAAATTCTGAAAAAACATCATTATTAGAAACAGTTGATAATGTTAAAGGAGTTACAAACTCTTTTGACGAAGGTGTCATTACTACCTTAACTTTACAATTAAGTTTGATAAGTTGTCGAATTAATAGAGGTATTTTATAAGCAGCAATACCTCCTGAAACTCCTACTAAAATATTTTTCTGAGCTAAAACACTCATATAATTCGAGATTATTGCTCACTTTCAGATTCAGGATCTCTAAAGTAAATCTTATTATCTAACCATTCTTGAACAGCAATAGCATATGGCTTAGGAAGTTTTTCATAAAATCTTGAAACTTCAATTTGTTCCTTATTCTCAAATATTTCTTCTAAACTATCATTGTGAGTAGCAAATTCATCAAGTTTATCATGAAGCTCTTTCTTGATTTCAGAATTGATTTGGCTTGATCTTTTAGCAATTATTGAGATTGCCTCATATATATTATTAGTAGGATCCTCAATCTCATGCTTATTGTAAGTTTTTGTTGAGCTCGCTGCGTTAGTATTTCTGTATTTATTCATTAGTTTGTTTATAAAAGTTGTTTTGCTGTATTAATTTTATCTGATAAATCTTCAATAAAAATAGTATCAGGGTAATATCTTAAAAAGTTATTAAACGATCTTTCAAGCTCAGTAACTCTCTCATTTATTCTAGATTCTATACTGTTTATAGCAATTTGATATTGAGATAACCATCTGTAATATAATGCTTCTTCTCTAAATACTGTGCCAGGATTATCTGCTATAAAATTATCTAATGATTTAATAGCAGAATTATAGTCTCTGATTGTATAGTATTGCTTAGAAACTTCGAATTCCTTTTTTTCTAATTTATTTTGTAATTCTTCCATCAATTCAAGAGCTTCAACTACAAATTCACTATTAGGGAATCTATTTATAAATACTTGAAGTTTGTCAATCCCTGTAAACGTATCATCTTGATCAAGAGTATAAAGTGGAGAAAGCATATAATAAGATTTGGCTTCCATAAAATATGCTTCTTGAATTCTTTGACTATTAGGGTATGATTTAATAAAATTTTCAAATTGAATTGCAGCAGAATAATAAATCCTTGTTTCAAAATATGAATTAGCAAAAAAGAATACTAATCTTTCACCTTGTGGTTTTCCTCTGTAGGATGGTATTATCTGTTCTATTAAAGCATTAGCTCTTCTAAATTCACCATTATCATAATAACCTTCAGCAGCAGTATACTTATCAACCTCATTATCAGGACTATTTAAAAGTTTTTGATAATCATTACACGAAAGTGCTAAAAACGAAAGTAAAAGGAGCAAGGAAAATCTGTACATATAATATTTAGTATTTTGGCAAATTTAATACAACTTTATGAAATTAAGTCAATTAATGATACTTCATTAATAACTGGAACTCCAAGTTCATTTGCTTTATTAAATTTTGATGGACCAATATTCTTTCCTGCTAATAGATAATTAGTCTTAGAACTAATAGAAGAACTTATTTTACCTCCATTCTTTTCGATTAAAGATTTTAGCTCTTCCCTACTATGATTTTCAAATACACCTGATATAACAAATATTAAATTTGATAGGCTATGAGAACTATTAACTAAATCAACCTGAGTAAAATTCAAACCTGAAGAAATAAGTCTATTAACTAAATCTAGATTTAAATCATTTTTAAAAAAATCAACAATACTATTGGCAGTCTTATCCCCAATTTCATCAATTGATGATAAATACTCTACATCTAATTTTTTAAGTTCATCAATTGATTTTATTTGATTTATAAGGGTTTTTGAGGCAGATTCTCCTACATATCTAATCCCCATTCCAAATAAAACTTTCTGGAATGGTTTTTTCTTTGATTCTTCAATTCCATTCTTAAGATTTTCAACAGATTTTTCTGCATGACCTTCAATTTTTGAAATCATATCATAATCAAGATTATAAATGTCTGAGATATCTTTTAAATGGTGTTTGTCATATAATAGTTTAATTGTCTCATCTCCTAATCCATCAATATTCATTGCTTTCCTTGAAACAAAATGTTGAATTTTACCTATGGCCTGAGGTCTACAATTCATTGTATTTGTACAAAAAAAGTTAGCTTCAGATTCTAACTTAATTAATTTAGTATTACACTCTGGACAATTGACTGGAAAAGGAATTTCATCTTCTTCAAGTCCTCTATTAGTATTGTCAATACCAGTTATTTTTGGAATTATTTCACCTCCTTTTTCAACAAAAATACTATCATTAACTCTTAACTTAAGTTTATTCATTTGATCAAAACTGTGAAGTGAAGCTCTTTTAACAGTTGAACCTGATATTAAAACAGGTTCCAGGTTTGCAACTGGAGTAATGGCTCCAGTTCTTCCAACATGAAAAGATATAGACTTTAATTTAGTAACTACGTTCTGAGCTTTGAATTTATAGGAGATTGCCCATCTTGGGAATTTTGAGGTAAAACCTAATTTTTTTTGATATTTTATACTATTAACCTTAATAACTATTCCATCAATTTCAAATGGAAGATTCTGTCTATTTATATCCCAATATTTTATATATTTTTTAACACCATCCAAGCCTTTAACAACTTTCTCGTAATTAGGAACATTAAAACCCATATTTCTAGCACTATCTAGTAGTTCAGAATGATTATTAATGCTTATATCATTTGAGACTACAGAATAAAGAAAACACTCTAAGGGTCTTCTTGCTACTTCTTTAGAATCTAATAATTTAATACTTCCAGAAGCAGTATTTCTTGGATTCATAAATAATGGGAGTCCTATTTGTTTTCTTTTTTCATTAAGTGAATTAAAAGCATCTGAAGGAATTATAATTTCACCTCTAATTTCAAACTTATTTGGAAAAAATTTATTTTTTAATTTTAACGGAATAGAGTTAATAGTCTTAAGATTGTTAGTGATATTATCACCTTGATATCCATCACCTCTAGTTAAAGCTCTTACTAGTTGTCCGTCTTCATATAAAAGATTAACAGATGCGCCATCATATTTAAGTTCACAGCAAAATTCAAAATCATCTACCTGGATTAACTTAACAATACGATTGAACCATGTTTCTAGTTCAGTATCTGAGTATGTATTATCAAGAGAATACATCTGAAAAATATGAGATTCTGAATTAAATTTATCAGAAAGTCCACCGCCAACTCTTCTTGAAGGAGAATTTTGGTCCTGAAATTCAGGATATTGATTCTCAAGTTTTATCAACTCGTTTATTAGATTATCATACTCAAAATCTGAAATTAAATTCTTATCTAGATCATAATAATTATGATTATGTTCAATGATTAAATTTCTTAACTCTAGTATTCTAGATTTTACTTCACTCATTTTAAAATAAAACTTTTACTAATCTTTTTTTACCCCTAAAATCCTCTCTAAAGTTAACATCATTTGGATTAAATCTTGATAATAATTGACGAAAATCTTTAATAAAATTAGGATTAATTTCTAAATAAATTTCTCCATTTTTATTTAAGTTAGTAGATGCAAATTCAAATATTTTTTCATAAAAATGAAGAGGTTTATTTCTTGGAGCAAATAATGCAATTTCAGGTTCATATTTTACATTTTCTCCAATCTCATTAGCTTCATCTCTGCTTAAATATGGTGGGTTTGAGACTATTAGGTCATATTTTTCATGATGTTGAAGTTTAGAGTTAAGATCAAGTTTAATCAACTTAACTCCAGGGTTAAAAATGATTTTATTCCTATTACAAACTTCAAGAGCTTTATCTGAAACGTCAGATAGGGTAACATCCATATTATTATTTTCTTTAGAAATTACAATTCCTATACATCCGGATCCAGAACACAAATCAATTACTTTCTTTGTTCCTGTTAAATTATTATTATCATCAAGGATCCACTTAACTAATTCTTCCGTTTCAGGTCTGGGTATTAAAACATCTTCATTTACAAAAAAATCATATCCATAAAAATTTTTTTTACTAATTAAATAATCAAGCGGATAGTTATTACAAATTTTTTTTAAACTATCTAAAATTAAATTCTCAGAGTCTTTTCTTATAATAAAATTTGGATCTAAAGCAATTTTAATCGGATCTATAAAGCATAAGTCTTTTAAAACTACTTTATATATATAGTCACATTCTTGATTTGAAAGATTAAGTCTGTCTCTGTAAATATTTCGTAATTCTAAAATGCTCATCTTATTTTTTTTATCATCCATACAGGGCAAGCACTATGACCAGTATTTCCAAGAGGAGCATTAATGTATTGAAATCCTTTTTTTAAATATAATTTTTGAGCATTAATCATGTTTGGCATTGTTTCAATATAACATTTTTCATAACCAGACTCAACAGCAAAATTTAAACATATTTCTATCAATTTTTGACCGATCCCCCTTCCTCTTATAGTTTTATGAAAATACATTTTTTGAAGTTCACAAATATTAATATCTCCTTCTCTTAAAGGGCTTATACCTGCACCCCCTAATATTTTTTTATCCTCTTCGACTACAAAATATTTTGATCTAGGAAATTGATAAGCTTCGAACATATTATCTAATTCTGGATCTTCATATGCAGAACCCTTTTGAGGAATTTTCATTTCAACTAGAACTTCTCTCAGAATAACTGATAAAGATTTGTTGTCAGATTGATTAACTGATCTTATCAACATTATTTAGGTTTTTGCCTTAAATTTACAATTCTAATTTTATTAGTGATAATGGAGGATAACTTAAAATATATAAAAAGGTGTATAGAGCTTGCATCTAAAGAAATAGGAAACACTTATCCAAACCCTCTTGTAGGGTGTGTAATAGTTCATGAAAATAAAATTATAGGAGAGGGATCTCATAAAGCTTATGGTGATGAACATGCTGAGGTAAATGCAATAAATAGTGTTAATGATAAAAACCTTCTCGCAAAATCTACACTATATGTTAATCTTGAGCCATGTAATCACTACGGGAAGACACCACCTTGTTCAGATTTAATTCTTAAATATAAAATTAAAAATGTAGTGATTGGGTCAATAGATCCAAATAAAACAGTAAAGGGAGGTGGAATTGAAAAACTAGAATCCAATGGGTGTAATGTCACATATGGAATTTTAAAGAACGAGTGTGATTATTTAAATAAAAGATTTTTTACTTATCATAAACAAAGAAGACCTTATGTGATTTTAAAATGGGCTGAGTCAAATGATGGCTTTATAAGTCCAATTAAAAGCAAAAGAGAAGTATACTGGATTTCAGGAGAAAAGTCCAAAAAATTATCTCATAAATGGAGAAGTGAAGAACATTCTATTTTAGTTGGTGTACAAACAATTATTGACGATAATCCGATACTTACAACAAGACTTGTTGATGGAAAAAATCCAATTAGAATTGTATTAGATCCTAATTGTAGAATTCCTATTAACTCTAAAATTTTTTCAAAAGATTCGAAGACAATAATATTATCTAAAACTGAGAATAATTCAATTGAGAAAAATATAAAAATTGTTAATTATGATAAAATGGAATTTATTCTAAGATCATTATATGATTTAAAAATTCAATCTGTAATAATTGAAGGGGGTGCTAAAACAATTAAAAATTTTTAGACAGTGATACTTGGGATTCCATCAGGATATTTAAGTCTAATGAAAATTTAAAAGATGGGATTAAAAGTCCTGAAATAGATGTTTCTAAATTTCAAAAAACTAAAATTGGGGATGATACTCTCTATGAAATTGAAAGATAAATAGCTAAAATAATTCACTTAATATTTTTGGGCACCTCAACGGTTTTCTTGTCAAAGAATCTAAAAATGCGAGTGTAGTAATACCCTCTGTAGTTAGTTCATTGTTATCATTAAATATTTCATAATTAAACTCAATTGTAGATGTTGGTTTTTTTGAGCAAAAAACGTTGATTGAGAAATAATCTCCAAAAACCAGTGGTTTTATAAATTTTAACTCACATCTAACAACAGGAAGGATAATATTATTTCTTTCAATTTCTTCATAGGGCATATTTAATTTCTCAAGCCATTCAATTCTTGCTAATTCAAAAAATTTCAGATAATTGCTATGATGAACAATCCCCATTTGATCTGTTTCATTATACCTAACTTTGATTTTACCTGTTATATACTTCATTTATTAAATTTTGTGAAGGAAAATCTAGTTATTCCTACAAATTTATCATTGGTGATTTTAATTAAAAAAAAATTAATAATCAATAGTAAACATTATTTTTTTTTCACTTTTTTTAACTAATATTTGTAAACAACCAAAATCACTATTTCTTAAATATATTGAAATAATAATTAGTCAATAAAAAATGAGTCAAACACCCTCTGCTGTATGGAACAATTGTTTATCCTTTATCAAGGATAATATTCAACCGCAGGCTTACAAAACGTGGTTTGTGCCCATAATTCCTGTAAAGGTTACCAATGATGTGTTAAGTATTCAAGTTCCAAGTAAATTTTTCTATGAATGGCTTGAAGAACATTATGTAAAAATTTTACGTATAGCACTTACTAAAGAATTAGGACCTAAGGCTAGACTTGTATATATAATTAAAATGGAAAATACTTTTGGTAACAAAATGCCATTTACTGAAAAAATTCCAAGTTCATCAAGCTCCAGTATAAAATCTCAATCAATTGAATCTCCATTTAGTACTTTTGCTTCTGAGTTAAAAAATCCATTTGTAATACCAGGTATTAGAAACCTACAAATTGAATCTCAACTTAATCCTAATTATACTTTTGAGAATTTTTTAGAAGGTGATTCAAATAGATTGGCAAGATCTGCAGGGATTGCAGTTTCAAATAAACCTGGAGGCACTTCGTTTAACCCTCTTTTAATCTATGGAGGTGTAGGATTAGGAAAAACTCATTTAGCTCATGCAATTGGAGTCGATATAAAACAAAAATATCCAGATAAAACTGTATTATATATTTCAGCTGAAAAATTTACTCAGCAATATGTAGATTCAGTAAAAAAGAATAACAGAAATGATTTTATTCATTTCTATCAAGTGATAGACGTCTTAATCGTTGATGATGTTCAGTTTCTCTCTGGCAAATCTGGTACTCAAGATGTTTTCTTTCATATTTTTAATCATCTTCATCAAAATGGTAAACAAGTCATATTAACTTCTGATAAAGCACCAATTGATATGCAAGACATAGAACAAAGACTTTTATCTAGATTTAAATGGGGGTTATCTGCAGAATTACAAAACCCTAGCTTTGAGACTAGAGTTTCAATTCTAAAAAATAAACTTTACAGAGATGGTGTTGAGATTGAAGATGATGTAATAGAGTTTGTCGCTAAGAACATAAATTCTAATGTTAGAGAATTAGAAGGTGCTATTATATCACTTATAGCTCAATCATCATTTAACAAAGCAGAAATTACTGTAGAACTTGCAAAAGAGGTTATTAATAAGTTTGTTAAGAATAACAGAAGAGAAGTCTCTATAGATTACATTCAAAAAGTTGTATCGGATTATTTTCAAATGGATATTCAAACCTTACAATCTAAAACCAGAAAGAGACATATTGTTCAGGCTAGACAAATTGCTATGTACTTTGCAAAAAAATTCACTAAAGCCTCGCTAGCAAGTATTGGGACTCAAATTGGAAGAAGAGATCATGCAACTGTTCTTCATGCATGTAAAACGGTTGATAATCTTAGTTTCACAGACAAGCAATTCAGAAAGTATGTTGAAGATTTGAACCAAAAGCTTTCAAACTAAACTATCTATATATTCCTCTACTGTTAAGCCATCTAGTGTAGACTTTTTTATTTCTATTGTGTTCAGATAAGTTCCTAGCAAAAAGATGATAACCTCTATTGTAGGGATCTGCTACAAAGAAAATATACTTATGTTTCTCATAGTTTAAAACTGCATCAATAGCTGATATATCAGGCATTGAAATTGGCCCTGGAGGTAAACCATTAATTCGATATGTATTGTATCTTGAATTTAATCTTAAATCTCGATATAAAACTCGCCTAATAATAGTATCAAAATTCTTATAATAATCTTTTATAGAATAGATTACTGTAGGATCTGCTTGTAAACGCATTCTAGTATTTAATCTATTAATATAAACACCTGCAATTGTTGGTCGCTCATCCACCTTAATACTCTCCTTCTGAACTATAGAAGCCAATGAGGTTACTTCTTTCTTAGTTAAACCAATGTTTTTTGCCTTTTCAGTTCTACTTTTATTCCAAAATTTTTCATATTCCAATAACATTTTATCTCTAAACTGATCAGGTTCAATATCCCAATAAACTTCATATGAGTTAGGTATGAAAATAGATAGAATATTTTCTTTATTAAATTTATTTTCTACTAAGAAATCTTTGTCTGTAAAAGAATTAATTAGTGCTGTACTATCAGCATATATTTGCTTCGAAATTCTACCTGCCAGATTTTCAACTCTTTCTTGATTATTAAAAGTTATAGTTAAAGGAGTATTATTAAATTTTAAAGAAGTTACTAGTTCTTTATTACCAATGCCTTTATTAATTTTAAACCTTCCTGTTTTTATATTATCTAAGTAACCTAGTGTTTCAGCTACCTTATAAAAAGTTTTTTCAGATTTTATATATTTTGAAATTGAATCAGTAAACGAAACACTATCATTTGATACTATATAAAGAAAAATACTCTCATCCTTAAAACTAGTATTGTCTTTATAATATTTATTATAATAATCAATAAATAAAATTGACAAAATAATTGTCACTGGTATAATTACTTTTAAAAATTTCATGTCTTTAGAATTTTTTGAAATAATAATTCATCATTAAACTTGTTGTTATAGAAAATCCAATCCTTTTTTAAACCTACTTTAATGTATCCGTTTTTCTCAAATAGTAAAATACTTTTTGTGTTAGAGTTAGAAACATTAGCATAAAATTGATGTATTGGTGCGTGATCAATAAGATGTTTCTCAGCTAATTTTAATGAAATTGAACCAATTCCTTTTGATCTATGTTCCTTAAAAATAATTATTCCTACCCCCACCCTTCTGTTTATAATGTCATAATTATAAAAATCAATGAAACCATATGAATTTGTTTCATCGAATATTACTAGTCTTAATTGTTTATGTTCAATAATATCTAGATGTGAGTTTTCTATGAACTTTTTGAGTGAATGTCTAGAAAAAGGTGAAGAAGTATTTGAATATACCCACAATGCTTTATCGTTTTCAACCTCATAAACTAAGTCTAAATCATTGGGTTCAAGAGCTCTAAGCTTTAAATTCATAATACTCTAGTTAAACTATAGTTAAAATATAAATATTAAATATTTAATATATTATTTTTACCTTAAAAAAATGAAATCAAACTTCAAAGTATTAAGTATTTCTTTAGTATGTTCAATTCTTACATTTTTCATTTTTAATAATCTTATTAAAAATAAAGAATTTGATTATAAGGTGTCATATGAAAGTGATTATATCCCTCAATACTCTCTCAATGCACTATCTAACCAAAGAAATATTAGTCCAACATCATCACTTCCTGATTTGACTTTTGCAGCAAGTAAATCTATTGATGCTGTAGTACATGTTAAAAATACTAGTATTGTTGAAGAAAGTGATAGATGGTCATTGCAATTTTTTTATGGAGATGATTCTAAAAAAAAGGTTGGAACAGGTTCAGGTGTTATCATATCACCTGATGGATATATTATAACTAATTATCATGTAATTGAAAACTCAACTGAAGTTATTGTAACTACAAATAATAATAAAGAATATGAAGCAGAAATTATTGGTTATGATGAGATCTATGACATAGCTGTATTAAAGATTAATTCAGACTTAAACTTAGATTATGTGTTTTTTGGCGATTCAGACTCAACACTTGTAGGAGAATGGGTGCTTGCTGTAGGAAATCCATATAATTTAAATTCAACAGTAACTGCTGGTATTATTAGTTCTAAATCAAGAGATCTTAATGAGTATGATCAAAAAAATCAATCATTTATTCAAACTGATGCAGCAGTAAACTTTGGCAATAGTGGTGGCGCACTAGTAAACATTAAAGGTGAGTTAATTGGCATTAACACACTAATTCAATCTATGACTGGCGGGTACGTAGGCTATTCTTTTGCTGTTCCAAGCAACACAGTAAGAAAAATATTTGAAGACATACTAGAATATGGAGATGTTCAAAAAGGTCTTCTTGGCGTTAGAGGTGTAGCTTTAAATTCTCCCTATTCTAAACAGCTTAACATAAATGAAACTGAAGGATTCTATATTGATGAAATTGAATCAGGATATGGAGCAGATTCTGCTGGTCTAATTAGAGGAGATATAATTAAATCAATTGATGGATTTAAAATAAATCGATTTTCTGATTTATCTGGTTATTTATCTTCAAAGAGACCTGGAGATAAAGTAAAGGTCAAATTTGTTAGAGATGGAAAACTACAAACTGCTGAAATAACCTTAAAGAAAAGTTCAAATTAATGAGAATTGATGTACTTACATTATTCCCAGAAGTTTTTGATAACCTTAACTCATTTTCAATAATCAAGAAGGCTATTGATACAAAGAAGGTTCAGGTTAACTCACATAATCTTAGAGATTATGCTGAAAACTCAAGGAAGGTAGATGATTACCCATATGGAGGTTTTCCAGGAATGGTTATTAAAATTGAACCAATATATAACTGTGTTGAATCTCTAAAAAAAGATAATGAATATGACGAAATTATATATCTTACCCCAGATGGTGAATTACTCAATCAAAAAAAATCAAATTATTTTTCAACCTTAAATAATATCATAATCATTTGTGGTCACTATAAAGGAATTGACCATAGAGTAAGAGAATCTTTAGTTACCAAAGAGATTTCTATTGGTGACTTTGTGGTTTCAGGTGGTGAACTTCCTGCAGCTGTTTTGTGCGACTCAATAATTAGGCTTCTTCCTGGAATAATAGGTGATGAATCTTCTGCTTTATCCGATACTTTTCAAGATGATTTATTATCACCCCCCATTTATACAAGACCAGAGGTTTATAAAGGTTTGGAAGTTCCAAAAGTTCTTCTATCAGGTAATGATAAAGAAATTCAAAAGTGGAACGATGATAAATCTTTAGAAAGAACAAAATTACTTAGGCCAAATCTTTTTGATAATGAATAAAAAAGGTTAATTTTGCGCGTGTTTGAAACTAATCAAACCAAAAAAAAAAGATTTCAATGGATTCTGTAGTAAATTTAGTTCAAGATAAACTTATAAGTAAAAACGAATTTCCTTCTTTTTCAGCTGGTGACACCATAACTGTTACAATTGAAATTAGAGAAGGTGATAAGGTTAGACCTCAGTCCTTTAAAGGAGTAGTTATTCAAGTAAAAGGTAGAGGTAAATCAAAAACATTTACTATTAGAAAAATGTCCGGTACTGTCGGAGTTGAGAGAATTTTTCCATTAAACATGCCTGGTTTAAAGAAAATTGAAGTTAATAAGAAAGGTAAAGTTAGACAATCAAGGATTTATTACTTCAGAGAACTTAGAGGAAAGAAAGCTAGGATTAAAGAAGTATAAATCTTATGTCAAAAATTAAAGTAGCCAATCCCATAGTAGAAATTGATGGTGATGAAATGGCTAGAATCATCTGGAAGTTTATTAAAGAAAAATTAATTTTAGATTATATAGATCTAGATGTAATTTATTATGATCTAGGTATTGAATCTAGAGATGAAACTGATGATCAGATTACTGTTGATGCAGCAAATGCAATTAAAAAATATAATGTTGGTATTAAATGTGCTACAATAACTCCAGACGAACAAAGAGTTGATGAGTTTTCATTAAGTAGAATGTACAAATCTCCTAATGGAACTATAAGAAATATAGTAGGTGGCACAGTATTTAGAGAGCCTATTATTTGTAGATCTATTCCCAGGTATGTTCAGGGATGGTCTAGACCAATTTGTATTGGAAGACACGCTTTTGGAGATCAATATAGAGCAACTGACGTTACAACACATGGGCCAGGGAAGCTTGAGATGAAATTTACACCAAAAGATGGAGGTGAGCCAAAAACATGGGAAGTGTATAATTTTGAAGAAGATGGTATTGCTATGTCTATGTATAATATTGATTCTTCTATTTATGGGTTTGCAAGATCGTGCATGAATATGGCTGTTACAAAAAGATGGCCTCTTTATCTTTCTACAAAAAACACTATCCTTAAAGCTTATGATGGAAGATTTAAAGATATTTTTCAAGAAGTTTTTGAAAATGAGTTCAAAGATAAATTTGAAAAAGAAAATATTACATATGAACATAGGCTTATTGATGATATGGTGGCAGCTGCCATTAAGTGGAAGGGTGGTTTTGTATGGGCATGTAAGAACTACGATGGAGACGTTCAATCTGATATTGTTGCCCAGGGATTTGGTTCTCTTGGTTTAATGACTTCGACACTTGTCACTCCTGATGGAAAAACTCTTGAAGCTGAGGCTGCTCATGGCACGGTTACCAGACACTTTAGAAGACATCAAAAAGGTGAACAAACTTCTACTAATCCAATAGCATCAATATTTGCTTGGACTAGAGGATTGATGCATAGAGGTAAGCTTGATAATAATCAAGAATTAATTAAGTTCTGTAAAACACTTGAAGAAGTTTGTATTGAAACTGTAGAGGATGGTAAAATGACAAAAGATCTTGCAATGCTTGTTTTTAGAGATGATCTTGTGGACTCAAATTTCCTTACTACACAACAGTTTCTAGATGAGTTAAAGAAGAATCTTAATCAAAAACTAAGTTTAGCATCATAATGGACTTTATTAAGATTACAGAGCAAGAATCCAATCATAAAGATTTAGAAAAAAAGACTGTATTTGAACTTGTTAATGCGATGCATGAAGAAGATAATAATGCACTTAAAGCAGTCCATAATGTTCTTCCAAAAGTTGTTAAATTAATTGAAGAAATTGAACCTAAAATTAAAAATGGAGGTAGACTTTTTTACATTGGTGCTGGAACAAGTGGTAGACTTGGAGTTTTAGATGCTTCAGAGTGTCCGCCAACTTTTGGTACACCTCCGGAAAAAGTTGTTGGTCTTGTTGCAGGAGGAATACCTGCTCTATATAGTTCAATTGAAATAGCTGAAGATGATCTTAACCAGGCTTGGAAAGATCTTTCAGATCATAACATCAGCACAAATGACATTGTAATAGGTATTGCTGCATCCGGAACTACTCCCTATGTAGTTGGAGGATTGCAAGAATGTAAAAAAAATAATATTTCTACAGCATGTATTGTTTGTAACGAAAATTCACCTGTAGCAAAATATGCAGATTTCAAAATTGAAGTTATTGTTGGGCCTGAATTCTTAACAGGAAGTTCAAGACTTAAAGCAGGAACAGTCCAAAAATTAATTCTAAATATGATTTCTACAATTTCAATGATTCTTGATGGTCATGTAAAGGGTAATAAAATGATTGATATGCAAATGAGTAATGCCAAGTTGAATAAAAGAGCCAGAAAGATACTCATTGATGAGTTAGGAATTGATCAAGAAAAAGCTGATGCATTAATTGTTAAACATAAAAGTATTCGATCTGCTCTAGAAAACTATCAAAATGAATAAATACTTAAGAAAAGGATTTATTCAAGTCTTTATAGGAATTTCCCTTTGTTTCATTGCGCCTGTTACAATATCACAAGCATTTAACAATCAAGATCACCCATTTTTTATTATAGTTTTAATTATTGGCACTATTCTTCTTATTTGTGCTATTTATTATGGATACAAGGGAATTAATAATATATTAAATGGGACTTTAGGTCCTAAAAATAAATTAAATTAATTTTGAATAAAAATAAGGTATAAATGATAAGTGTAATTTTTCCAGATAGTTCAGTTAAAAAGTTTGAAAAAGGAACTAAGGTTATAGATGTTGCAAAAAGTATTAGTGAAGGGCTTGCTAGAAAAGTGATTTCAGCTTCATTTAACAAAGAATCTTATGAGGTTGAATCTGAGCTGCATTCTGATGGTAATATAAAATTTCATACTTGGGAAGATGAAGAGGGTAAACAAGCATTCTGGCATTCATCTGCACATATATTAGCACAAACAATAAAATTTTTCTATCCTAAATGTAAGTTAACAATTGGACCATCTATAGAAAATGGATTTTATTATGATGTTGATTTTAATGGAGATACTATATCAGAAAAAGATTTTAAAAAAATTGAAGAAAAATTTCTTGAATTTGCTAGGCTTGATAGTCAGTTTAAGATGAAATCAATTTCTAAGAAAAATGCGCTTGATTTCTATAAAAAAGAAAGTAATCAATACAAGATTGAATTAATTAATGCACTTGATGATGGAACTATTACTTTTTGCGATCATTCAGACTTTAGTGATTTATGTAAAGGTGGTCATATTCCATCAACAGGGATTGTAAAGGCAGTTAAGCTACTTAATATTGCTGGAGCATATTGGAGAGGTGATGAAAAAAATAATCAGCTTACTAGAATATATGGTATATCATTTCCTAAACAAAAACTTTTAACTGAATATCTTGAATTAATTGAAAGAGCTAAAGAGAGAGATCATAGAAAAATTGGTAAAGAACTTGAATTATTTACTTTTTCTAGTAGAGTTGGAA
>NTKQ01000016.1 GCA_002457075.1 Cryomorphaceae bacterium MED-G11 | reverse complement strand
GACCTCCGTGAGATAAGTCTAATCCAAGAATTTTATCACCGGGTTTTAAGAAAGCATCAAATACAGCAGTATTTGCTTGGGATCCTGAATGAGGCTGAACATTAGCATATTCAACATTGAATAAACTTTTAAGTCTTTCAATAGCTATAGTTTCTATTTTATCAACTACCTCACATCCACCATAATATCTTTTACCTGGGTATCCCTCAGCATACTTATTAGTAAGTATTGAGCCAGTCGCTCTCATTACATTATCACTTGTAAAGTTTTCTGAAGCAATTAATTCTAGACCACCTAACTGTCTATTTTTCTCTTCATTTATTAAGTTGAATATTTGTTCTTGATTATTCATTAGAGAGTATTAAGTGCTAAATTAATAAAATAGATACTGTGGTTTATTTGTTTTCTATTATATAAATCAACTAGTTATAAACAATCTCTATAGTTGAATCTTAGACTATATTAAATCCATAATCATAAAATATAAATCATCATTATTTGGCCAATATTCTTTCTTTATATATTCAATTTTAAAATCTAATTTTTCATAAAATTTAAATGTAAGATTAGAAGTTTCTAGTTGAATAACATTTAACTGATTATCTCTTTTCAAAGTATCTAAACAATAATTAACTAGTTTTGTCCCTAAGCCTTTGCTATGATGACTAGGATCAATAAAAACCCAGCATAAATTTGCGGTTTGTTTATTTTCATAGGCATAACCTGATGCTCCTAATATTTTACCTTCAGATTCAATAATAAAATATGTTTCAATCTTATTTGAGTTAAAATATTTTTTAAAGTCAACTAATTCTTTTTCATGAAAGTATTTTGGAATATTTAAATTAAATATTCTAACTAAACAGTCTAAATCTGAAGGCTGAGCTTTCCTTATTATTCCCATTCACTAAATATATATTATTCATTTTCAAATTTGTAATTTTGTAATATGAATAGTTCAGTTAATATAAATAATAAGAAAGCAAAGTATGATTATTCCTTACTGGATAAGTATACTTGTGGGATAGTTTTAACTGGAAATGAGATTAAATCCATTAGAAATTCCAAAGCATCTTTAAATAATGCATATTGTGAATTTGAGGGTGATGAGCTTTTTGTAGTTAACATGCATATTGATTTATATGAAAATTCAAGTGAGACGAACTATGATCCAAAAAGAAGACGAAAATTACTTTTAAATAGACAAGAATTAAAAAAAATTGAGAAACAAGTAATAGATGTTGGTATTACAGTTGTTGCTACTTCCCTATTTCTGAGCAAAAAAGGAATGGCAAAATTGAATATTTCAGTAGCAAAAGGTAAAAGAGAATTTGATAAACGAAATGTAATAAAAGACAGAGAAAGCAAAATAACATTAAAAAGAATTAAGAAAGATTTTAATACTTAATCTTTATTCTCTAACATTGGTACAAATTTAAAATTACCATACTTCTCTTTCTTAAATTCACTTTCACTAATCCGAGTAATCCTTGTCATAACTTGAGTTTCATTACCAATTGGTATAATCATCTTCCCTCCTATTTTTAATTGAGATAATAATTTATTTGGTGTAGTTGGAGAAGCGGCTGTTACAATTATTCCATCAAAAGGTGAATCATCTTTTAATCCGTTATACCCATCACCATAAATAAATTTCTTTGGAAAAATTTTTAATTTCTTAAAGAGTTTAGTTGTTGTTCTAAATAAGTTGTGATTTCTTTCAATTGTGTAAATGTTTAATTTTAAATGATTTAATATTGAAGTTTGATATCCTGAGCCTGTCCCTATCTCAAGTACTTTAGATCCTTCATCTAAATCTAATAGTTGAGTTTGAAAAGCTACCGTAAAAGGCTGAGAAATAGTTTGGTTATTTTCAATTGGTAGTGCCTTATCTAGATAGGCCTGTTCTGATAAACCTGGGTCTATAAATAAGTGTCTAGGGATATTCTTAATAGAATCCAGAATCTTATCATTAATTATACCTTTTTTCTTTAGCTCTAACGCAAGAATTCTTCTTCTACCTTTAAACTTAAAGTTATCTTCCACTTTTACTAATATTAAATTAATACTCGATAATTCCAAAAGAAGATTGTATTTTTATCAAATGATAAAGGTTGGTGTAATTGGAGCTGGTCATCTTGGAAAGATTCATCTCAATATACTTAGCACTTCAGACTTTGATCTTGTTGGGTTTCATGATACGGATGTATCTAATTCACAAAAATTAGCCTCAGAAAAAGGTTATGTTTTCTTTAAAGACTTAAATACATTATTAAATTCTATTGATGCCGCTGTAATTGTATCTCCTACTACTACTCATTTTGAAATAGCACAAAAATGTATAAAGAATGGTATTCATATTTTTGTTGAGAAACCACTAACTACTACCTCAAAAGAGGCTAGGATAATTAAAAAACTTGCTGAAGAGAAAAATATAATTGGTCAAGTTGGATTTGTTGAAAGATACAACCAAGCTTTCATTTCATGTAGAGAATTTATAAATAAACCTAAATTTATAGAGTCTCACAGATTATCTGATTTCAATCCAAGAGGAACTGATGTTTCAGTTATAATGGATTTAATGATTCATGATATAGATATTATATTAAATATTAATCAATCTAAAGTAAAGAAAATTGATGCATCTGGAGTATCAATTATTAGTTCAACGCCTGATATTGCAAATGCTAGAATTGAATTTGAGAATGGATGTATAGCTAACCTAACTTCAAGTAGAATATCACTCAAGAAAATGAGAAAAACTAGAGTTTTTCAAGAAGATGCATATGTTTCAATAAATTTCTTAGAAAAAGACTTTCAGGTTGTAAAAATAAGAGATAAAAATAGCAATGAGTGTGAAGAATCATTAGTAATTAAGAATAACATCGGTGAGGAAAAAGTAATCTTTTTTGAAAAACCAGAAATAGTTGAAATCAACTCTATTGAAGCTGAGCTAAATGATTTCTTATATTCTATAAAGAATAATTCAGAATCCAAAGTAAGTTTAAATGATGGTCTTAAGGCTCTTGAAGTTGCAGAAGAGATAATGAGTCAATTATGAGTATAGAAAAGCAAATCTCAAAAATTAATAAGGAAATAAAAGAACAAGCAGAATTAATTGCTGTATCTAAAACAAGAAGCATTGAAGATATTAATGAAGCCTACAACCAAGGTCAGAAAAAATTTGGCGAAAACAGAGTTCAAGAAATTGTAGATAAATTCAATAAATTACCAAAAGACATTGAATGGCACATGATTGGACATCTTCAAAAAAATAAGGTAAAATACATTTCAGAATTTATTTCTTTAATTCATTCTCTAGATAGACTATCATTAGCAAATGAAATTGATAAAAATGGCAAGAAACATGATAAATCAATTAATTGTTTAATTCAAATTAAAATATCAAAGGAAGAATCTAAATTTGGCCTAAATATTGGGGAGCTTGATTCTTTTTATAATGAAGTAAAAACGTTCAAAAACATCAATATTGTAGGGTTAATGGGTATGGCAACTTTTACAGATGACAAAGAGCTAATAAATGATGAGTTTAAAGAAATGGAAAAACTATTTAAAAAAATGAAAGCAATTGATTCGAATTTTAAAATTTTGTCCATTGGGATGAGTGATGATTATTTATTAGCTATCCAAAATGGATCAAATATGATTAGAGTTGGAAGTAAAATTTTTGGAAAAAGAAATTATTAATGTATACAATCATTGATCTAGAAACTACTGGAGGAAAATTTAATGAAGAGTCAATAATTGAAGTTGCTGCTTATAGATTTGATGGAAACTCAATTAAAGATCAATTTATTAGCTTAGTAAATCCTCAGAGAGATATTCACCCTTATGTTGAGAAGCTTACTGGTATAACCTCAAAGATGGTTAAAACAGCACCTAAATTTCATGAGATAGCAAAAAGAGTAGTAGAAATAACCTCAGATTCTATTTTAGTTGCTCATAATGCACAATTTGATTATAGAATTTTACAATTAGAATTTAAAAGACTCGGATATGAATTTTCAATGAAATCATTGTGTACTGTTATCTTATCACAAGAATTACTTCCAGAGCAAGAATCTTATAAATTAGGTAGACTCTCAAGAAGTCTTGGAATTCCTTTAAAAGACAGGCATAGAGCAAGTGGAGATGCATTAGCTACTGTAGAACTTTTTAAAATTTTATTGGAAAAGGATATAGAACAAAATATAATTAAGAAAAGTATAGTTGAATTTCCTGGAGAAAGCATGAATTCTCTTTTTAAAGAGACTATTGAAAGTTTAAATAATGATGTAGGTGTTTTCTATATATACAATAAAAATAAAAAGTTGATATATATTGATTACAGTAAGGATATTAAAAACAAAGTTGTGAAACTTTTTACTAGTAAAAAGTTTATTCCAAAGTATGTTCAAAATAATTTTAAATCTATAAAAGTTCATAAAACAGGAAACATAAGTATTAGTGTTATCAAGGCTTTAAATGAAATAAGAACTTTAAAACCAAAGATTAATAACAATATTGATCCAAAATTATTTTATAAAATTGATAAGCCTGATGTAATATCTAAACTAAAAGATTTCATCATTACATTTAATGGTAAAAATGAAAATGATAAAAGTTTTATTTTTTTTAAAAATGAAAAAATTACTGGTTATGGTTATTTTGATCTATTTAATAATATAAATACTGAACAGAAGTTAAACTCTAGGTTAGTTGAGGTAGATGAGTCAGATAAGGTTAAAAATTACGTCTACAGACTAATTTTCCAGAAGAAATATAAAAAACTACTAACTTTGAAAGAAATTTATAAATTTTCAGAGCTTGAATAAGACACGCCAGAAAATACATGATATAATCTACGAAGCTGATACTCCTGCGGGTAAGATCTTTGATATAACATTAATAGTTGTAATAATCATTAGCGTTATTTTAGTTGCACTAGAAACTGTTGGCTGGATAAATGATAGGTATGCTAGCATTTTTAATGTTGCTGAGTGGATTATTACCATTTTATTTACAATTGAGTATATATTAAGAGTTATCTCAATCCATCATCCAAAAAATTATATTTTTAGTTTTTACGGAATAATTGATTTTCTTGCTACAATTCCAAAGTACATTTCGTTAATTTTTATTGGAGCACCTGTAGAGGCCTTGATGGCAATTAGAGCTCTTAGAATTTTGAGAATCTTTCGTGTTCTTCACATTTCAAGATATATTGGTGAATCTACTTTCCTAGTAAGATCACTTCTTGTTAGTAGAGCAAAAATTATAATATTTCTACTTTTTGTATTAATAATGTGTATTCTATTTGGTACACTAATGTATATAATTGAAGGACCTGAAGCAGGATTTGATAGTATTCCAGAAAGTATATATTGGTGTATTAGTACAATATCCACTGTTGGTTATGGTGATATAGTTCCACTAACAGGAATGGGTAAGTTTCTTGCATCTGTGCTTATGATTCTTGGATATGGGATCATAGCTGTACCGACAGGTATAATATCTGCAGAAATGGCTCAAAGAAAAAAGAATGTTGATGTTAATACTAGAGTCTGTGCTGAATGTATGAATGCTAACCACAAAGATTCTGCAATTTATTGTCATGAATGTGGTTCACACCTAGATGAGGAAAAATAAAAACTTAATTTATATTGCTGGCCCGACAGGTGTTGGTAAAACTGATTTAAGTATAGAAATAGCCAAAAAATTTAATACGGATATTGTCTCTTGTGATTCAAGACAATTTTATAAAGAGTTAAAGATTGGTACTTCCCCACCCTCATATTCTCAATTAAAAGAAGTAAAACATCATTTTATTCATCATAAAAGCATCCATGATGTGTATAATGTTGGTAAATATGAAAAAGACGCAATCACAGTTATAAATGATTTATTTAAGGAGAAAGACAATTTAATCTTAGTTGGAGGATCTGGATTATATGCAGATTCAATTATGTTTGGTATTGATGATTTTCCAGATGTACCATTGAATATGAGAAATAATATTATTGCTAATTTCAAATCAGGAGGATTAGAAAGTATTCAAAATAAACTTAAAAAACTTGATCCTGAATATTATGATGAAGTTGATTTAAGAAATGTTAACAGAATAATTAGAGCTCTAGAGGTAATTGAATTAACCGGTGAAAAGTTCTCATCTCTAAGGACTAAAAAAGAAAAACAGAGAGTCTTTAAAAGTCATGTAGTAATTATTGAAACTGATAGAGAAAAACTATACAAAAGAATCAATAATAGAGTAGATATAATGATAAAAGAAGGTTTAGAAGACGAAGCTTTTAAATTAAAAGATTTTAAGGAATTAAATACCTTGAATACAGTTGGTTACAAGGAATTTTTTAACTATTTTGATGATAAAATAACATACACTCAAGCAGTTGAAAAAATAAAACAGAATACCAGAAACTATGCTAAAAGACAAATAACATGGTTAAAGAAGTATACAAAATCAATTAATGTGTATAATAATCAAGAGATTGAATCAATTATTATTAAGTTAAATCAAGTCATATGAAACTATTTAAGATTATATTTTTATCAACCATTCTATCACTTCCATTATTTGGTCAAAGAGAATATACGGATGAAGTATTAGAACAAGGACTTAATAATATTGATGAGTTTATTGAATTCCTTTCTTATCCTAATGATGCAAATTTTAGATCTGATATAGATAAATTAATTAATTGGACAGAAAATAAGTTTGAATCTTTAAATTTTAAAATTGAAAAATTAGAGACTGAGACTATTCCCCTTCTTCTTGCTTCAAAGCATATTAACGATGATTACAAAACAATTCTCATATATCTTCATCTAGATGGTCAACCAGTAGATTTAAGTAAGTGGAATCAGGAGAATCCATTTATTCCTGTTTTTAAACTAAATGAAGATGGTAACTTTATAGACTACGACCCCAGTAAATTAAAAAATATTAGTTACGATACTCTAGAAGAAAATGACATAAGAATCTTTGCTAGATCCTCTTCTGATGCTAAAGGACCTGTAATGATGTTAATTCAAGCAATAAAATTTATGAACTTGAATAATATTGATCAAAAATTTAATATAAAGTTAGTAATGGATTTTGAAGAAGAAAAGGGCTCACCAAGTCTACCTTCAGCGGTTAAAAAATATAGTGATCTTCTTAAAAGTGATGCTCTCCTAATATTTGATGGACCTCAACATCAATCTGATCTTCCAACATTAAATTTTGGAAACAGAGGTATATCTCAAATCACTTTAAAAACATATGGACCTGTCGTTCCTCAGCATAGTGGGCATTTTGGAAATTATGCACCTAATCCTGTTTTTCGAATGTCAAATATATTATCCTCAATGAAAGATGAAAATGGGATTGTTAAAATTAAAGGCTATTATGATGGAATAACTATATCAGAAGAAACAAGAAAGTATTTAGATGATGTTCCTGATAATGAAGAAAATATGCTTTCTAAAATGCAATTTAAAAAAGCTGAGTTAGTTGGAAATTCCTATCAAGAAGCAATGCAGTTTCCATCATTAAATGTAAGAGGTATAAAAGCTGGATGGGTAGAAGATGAAGTGAGAACTATTGTTCCATCAGAATGTATTGCAGAAATAGATGTCAGACTAGTTATTGAATCTGATGGTTACAGACTTCATGATTTGATAAAAAAACATATTGAAAGTCTTGGATATATGATTTTAGATCATGAACCTTCAAAAGAGGAGAGAATGAAATATGATAAAATTGTAAAATTTAATTCTAGTGTTTCATATCCAGCATTTAGAACTGAAATTGATAGTGATTTAGGAAATTGGCTGTCTAATACTTTAATAAAAACATTTGATGTAAAACCAGTTTTAAAAAGAACCAGTGGTGGATCTGTTCCAATTTCACCATTTGTTAACACACTCAATATTCCGGCAGTTGGAGTTCCAACTGTAAATAAGGATAATAATCAACATAGTCCAAATGAAAATATTAAACTATTGAATTATATAAAGGGGATAGAAACCTTTATTGGGATTTTATCTTCAGAGTTTAATTAGGTTAAGTAGTCAGTTATATTATTTTCTAAATCTCTTAAAATATTATTTGAGTTTCTAGGTTTAAAAGTATTTCCTGTAATTAAATTAAACAACTCAATATATCGATTAGAAACATCACTGATAATTTCACCTGTTATTTCAGGTAAATTTTGATTTTCTTTACCTTGAAAATTATTTTTAATTAACCATTGTCTAAAAAATTCTTTTGAGAGCTGTTTTGGCGGTATTCCATCATCAACAGACTCTTGATAACCATCTATATAAAAATATCTAGATGAATCAGGTGTGTGTATTTCATCTATAAGATATAATTTGTTATTACTATCATATCCAAATTCATATTTGGTATCAACCAGTATTAATCCTCTTTTCTTTGCAATTGCAGTTCCTCTTTCAAATAACTTATGAGTTATATGCTCAATTTCTTCATACTGATCGATTGATAATATTTTTTGCTTTATTATATCAGTTTTAGAGATATCTTCATCATGACCAATATCCGCTTTAGTACTGGGGGTAATAATAGGTTTATTAAATTTTTGATTTGAAACAAGACCATTTTCTAATTTAACGCCACATATACTTCTTTTACCTGATTTATAAACTCGATCAGAATGACCACTTAGATAACCTCTAATAACCATTTCAATTTTAATTGGATTAAGTCTATGTCCAATGGAAACATTTGGATCTGGAGATGATATTAGCCAATTATCAATAATATCTTCTGTAGACTTTAACATTTCAAGAGATATTTGATTAAGAACTTGTCCTTTACAGGGAATTGGCTTTGGCATTACTATATCAAATGCAGAAATCCTATCAGAGGCTATAACTACTAAAATATTATCTTCAATTGCATATACATCTCTAACTTTTCCCTCATATTTTGAGATTTGACCAGGAAAATTAAAATTAGTTTTATAAATATTACTCACTACAAATCTTTTTCAATTTTATTGTATGCATCAATAACTTTTTTGACAATAGGATGTCTAATAACATCCTTATCATCAAGATAGATAATCTTAATACCCTTTTTATTAGATAGTATTTTTATTGCATCTTTTAATCCAGAATTTTCTTTTCTAGGTAAATCAACCTGACCAGGATCTCCCGTAACCATAAATTTTGCATTAATACCCATTCTAGTAAGAAACATTTTCATTTGAGCAGGTGTAGTGTTTTGAGCTTCATCTAAAATAACAAACGCATTATCAAGAGTTCTTCCTCGCATAAATGCAAGAGGTGCAATTTCAATTGTTCTATCCTCTAAAAATTTTTCAAGCTTACTATAGGGTATCATATCACTTAATGCATCGTATAAAGGCTGCATATAAGGGTCTAACTTCTCTTTTAAGTCTCCAGGAAGATATCCTAAATTCTCTCCAGCTTCAACTGCTGGCCTTGTTAAAATGATCTTTTTAATTTCTTTTTCTTTTAGAGCTTTTACTGCCATGGCAACTCCTGTGTATGTTTTACCTGTACCAGCTGGTCCAATCGCAAATATTAAATCGTTTGATTCTAAAGACTTGTGAAGTTTTTTTTGATTAACAGTTTTGGCAAGAATAGGCTTACCTGAAACACCGTAAAGTATCAGTGAGGGTTTATCACCATTAAACTTTATATCCTTTATAACTATATCATTTATTACATTAGGATCTATTGAGTTATACTCAGAATAATATTTGAGTAAGCTTCTGAATTTTTTATCAAAATCCTTTAATTCATTTTTTTCACCAAGAGCTTTAATAGTTTGTCCACGCTGAACTAGCTTGATTTTTGGAAAACTTGATTTTAAGGTGTTTAAATTATCTCTTGAAAAGAAGTATTGTGGGTCAACGTCGGTTAATTCAAATTGGAGATCACTCAATAGATTGTATTTAAAAATTTGTTATAGTAGATTATTTGATTCAAATTTACATAAATTTTATAAAGTTTATTTTATCAAATGTCTATCATAACTTTAACTACTGACTATGGAAATAAAGACTACTTTGTTAGCTCACTAAAAGCCAAATTAATTAGTGATATAGATGAAATAAATATAATAGATATTTCTCATAATATTAGTCCTTTTAATTTATCGGAAGCAGGTTATGTTCTTGAAGGGGCATTTAATAATTTTCCAAGAGGTACAATCCACATTTTAAGTGTTGACTCTGAATTAACTCCAGAAAACAAGCATATAGCTATAATGTATGATGGATCATATTTTATAGGTGCAGATAATGGTGTTTTCTCATTAATATTTAAGGATAAAAAACCAGATCAAATTGTTGAAATAAATCTACATAGTAATTATAATTATAAAATTTCAGCAGATGATTTATTTGTAAAAGTTGCAGCACACATTCATAGATCTGGCCCACTAAATGTCGTAGGAAACAAAATTAATAATATTAAAGAAATTACCAACCTAAGACCTGTCGTTAATAAAGAACAAAATCAAATTATTGGAAGTGTAATATATATTGATAACTATGGTAATGTTGTTACTAATATAACTGAGAAGTTATTTAAAGAAATATCAAAAACAAGGGAGTTCACTATTAATGCGAGAAGTATAAAATTCTCAAAAATTCATAAAAATTACTCGGATGCTATTGATTTTACTTTAGAGAAAAAGGACAGAGAAGAAGATGGAAAGAAGATTGCATTATTTAATAATCTAGGATACTTACAATTGAGTATATACAAAAGTAATCCTCAGACAGTTGGAAGTGCTAGTTCACTTTTTGGGTTAAATTATAGAGATGTAGTTAGTGTATATTTTTAGTGTTTGTATCTAGTAGATAACTTTTATAATTTAAACTAAGAAATATAGTTTCAATTAAATATATTTGAAAAAAAACATATGAAATTCATTGTTTCATCATCTTTACTTTATAAAGAAATTCAAACTTTAGGTGGGATTATAAATTCAACGAATACCCTCCCAATTCTTGATAATTTTTTGTTTGAAATAAATAATAATAAACTTACTTTAAGCTCTTCAGACCTCGAATCTACGATGACTTCAGAAATTGAGATTGAGTCAACTACAACAGATAAAGTTGCTATATCAGCAAAGCTATTAACAGATATTTTGAAAACATTTTCAGAACAACCGTTGACATTTAGTAAAACAGATAATAATACGATAGAAATCAGTGCAAGTAATGGTAAGTATTCTTTAGCTTATTTAAATGGAGATGAATTTCCTAAGCAAATTGAATTATTAGATGCATATGAGACTAAGGTTAAAGCTTCTGATCTTGGAAATGCTATAAATTCGACAATATTTGCTTCAGGAACTGATGATCTAAGGCCTGTAATGAACGGTGTTTTCTTTCAATTTAACAGTGATTCGTTAAAATTTGTAGCTACAGATGCTCATAAATTGGTAAAGTTTGAAACTACAGAATATACAGCAAATGAAGTATCAGAATTTATTATGCCAAAGAAACCTCTTCAAATTTTGAAAGGAATACTTCAGGGTGAAAACTCAGAACTTGTAATTCAACACAATGAGTCAAATGCAAAATTTATTTTTGACAAATCTTCTATAACGTGTAGGTTAATTGATGGTAAATTTCCTAATTATGAGGCTGTTATTCCAAAAGATAATCCAAATGTTTTAACTATTGATAGACAATTATTTCTCAATTCAGTAAGAAGGGTTAGTATATTTTCTAATAAAACTACTAATCAAATTCGCATTAAAATTGCTGGTACTCTTTTAAATATAAGCGCTGAAGACTTTGATTTTAGTAATAAAGCTGATGAAAATTTAGAATGTCAATATTCAGGTGATGATATTCAAATTGGATTTAACTCAAAATTTTTAATTGAGATGTTAAATAACTTAGAATCTGATATGATTACTCTTTCAATGTCTCACCCTAATAGAGCAGGAATAATAAGACCATTAAACGAAGATGGTGAATCTAAAGAGACCATAACAATGCTAGTAATGCCTGTTATGCTGAATGATAATAACTAAAATTTATTTTTTGACACCTTCTGGTGATCTTTTATAGATACCTGATTCAAGCTTCTCCCTAATAGATGCAAATGCATCAAGAGTTTCATTTATATCCTCCTCATTATGAGATGAAGTTGGAATTAGCCTTAAAAGAATTAGACCTTTTGGTATAACTGGGTACACAACAATTGAACAGAATATTTGAAAATTCTCTCGAAGATCTCTGACTAGTGCCATAGCTTCAGGAACACTCCCCTCAAGATAGACAGGTGTTACACAACTTTGAGTTGAACCAATATCGAAGCCTCTTTCCTTTAAACCAGATTGAAGCATATTAACATTTTGCCACAACTTATTCTTTAACTCAGGCTTAGTTTTAAGTAGTTCAAGTCTTTTAAGTGCACCAATAACTAATTGTATTTGAAGTGATTTAGCAAACATCTGGGAACGCATGTTATATTTTAAATACCCAATTATTTCAGTATCACCTGAAATAAAAGCACCAGTTGATGCCATTGATTTAGCAAAAGTTGCAAAATAAACATCAATTTGATCTTGTATACCTTGTTCCTCCCCTGTTCCAGCGCCAGTTTTTCCTAAAGTTCCAAAACCATGAGCATCATCAACTAATAATCTAAATTTAAATTTATTTTTCATTTCAACAATTTCCTTCAGCTTACCTTGCTCACCCCTCATTCCAAAAACACCTTCAGAAATAACTAAAATTCCACCACCAGTTTGTTCTGCCATTTTAGTTGCTCTCTCTAGGTTTTTTTCAAGACTTTGCATATCATTATGTTGATAAGTAAACCTTTTACCTAAGTGAAGTCTTACTCCATCAACAATACATGCATGTGCATCAATATCATATACTATAATATCATTCTTTGAAACTAGCGAGTCTATTGTAGATAGAATTCCTTGATAACCAAAATTTAAAAGATAAGCTGATTCCTTTGAAGTAAATTCTGCTAATTCTAACTCTAGTTTTTCATGAAGGTTAGTATGTCCGGACATTAAACGAGCTCCCATTGGATAAGCACTTCCATAATCTTTAGCTGCCTCAGCATCAGCCTTTCTAACTTCAGGATGATTAGCTAGTCCTAAATAATCATTTACACTCCAGGTAATGACTTCTTTACCATTAAACTTCATTCTATTAGATATTGGACCTTCTAATTTTGGAAAAGCAAAGTAACCTTCGGCTATAGATGCCCATTTCCCTAGAGGACCTTTATTTTTATATATTTTTTCAAATAAATCTTGCATATTATATGTAGTTAATTGAGTTTTTTTTAGGTTGATAGAAGCTACTATCGTAAAAGCCTTGATTATTCATCCATTCATCTGAATAAATCTTACTTAGATATCTTGAACCATGATCAGGAAACACTACTACAACATGACTATCAGCATTAAATTCCTTTTCTTCATTTAGGATATTAATTGCTTGGAAAGCAGCACCAGAAGTATATCCAACAAATAATCCTTCCTTTAGTGTAATTTCTCTTGCCATATGAGCGCTATCTGAATCAGTGACTTTAACAAACTTATCAATAATTTTGAAATCTGTAGCTGAAGGAACTATATTTTTACCTAATCCTTCTATTCTATATGAGTAGATCTCTTTTTTATCAATTTTTCCAGTCTCATGATATTTCTTAAGTATAGAGCCATAGGCATCAACTCCAATTATTTTTACATTACTGTTTTTATCCTTTAAGAAACGTCCTATCCCAGATATAGTACCACCAGTTCCACTACATGCAATTAAATGAGTGATTTTTCCGTTTGTTTGATTCCAAATTTCTGGACCAGTAGTTTGATAATGAGCTTCAACATTTAATTCATTAAAATATTGATTTATATAAACAGAATTTTCAATCTCATTACTAAGTCTTTTTGCAACTTCATAATATGACCGAGGATCGTCTGAAGGGACATTGGATGGACAAACATATATGTCAGCGCCAAGACACTTCATCATATTAATCTTATCCTTCGATGCCTTTGAGCTAACAGCTAGTATACATTTATATCCTTTTAAAAGAGATACCATTGCTAAACTAAAACCAGTATTACCAGAAGTAGTTTCAATTATAGTACTTCCTTGTTTTAATAATCCTTTTTGTTCAGCTTGATTAATAATATGCAGAGCTATTCTGTCTTTGTTTGAATGTCCAGGGTTAAAGCCTTCATATTTTGTAAAATATGAACCTGGAAAGTCTTTAGTTAATATATTAAGTTTAATTAGAGGTGTATTACCAATTAGCTCGAGAACATTATTATAAGCTTGATTTTCTTGGGACATTATATCATTAAAATAAAGCACAAATTTACAGAAAAAAACTAGTAATCACATGAAAAATTTCCAATCGGAGACCCATCAGGAATCTTTGTTTTTTCAACAGGTATATATTTATCAGGATTATCAATAAAGCCATTAATTTTATTTACTAAGAATCTATTATAATCATTAAGATTACTTGACAATTTTTCCTTAGTATTCATAATACTAGAGAGTATTACTGATTTTGAAAGATCATTTGTATTACTATTATTAAATGTTAAAAATAGATGGTCTAAAAAAAGTGATGATGTATTTTTATTGATAGAGCTTTCATATGGACTCATTCTTTTATTACTAAATATTGAGTTAGAGATAATTGTCAGATAATCATCTAGCGTTAAAATATTTTCCCCAAACATATTCTGTTGATAAATTCTATTGATTCTCTCAGGATTCATTAGAAAAGTCAATGTGTGATTTATTATAGAACTAGAAGCATTAATATAGTCAAATGTAACACCTGTGTTTGATTCAAAATTTTCTCTTGTTCTTGGATTTCTGAATGATCTTGGAGATAGAATCTGAATTAGATTAGTGGGTAAGACTAAGTTTTTTGGATTTAAAACATTCAATAAAGATTTAAGTGACTCTTTCTGTAATTTACTGTCAACAAATTTTACTTTATCATTATTTTTATTTTTAACAAAATAAAGATAATCAACCCCTCCAATAGCTTTAGCTGCTGACTCTATTTGATATCTATGCAACATATATATAGGAACTAAAATATCTTCTATTCTATCATAAGGCTCTCCATCAACTAGGTTATCTAAGTCAATATTTTTTAATGCTAAATCACGAACTTTTAAAAGTTTATCTAATTCTTTGTAAGGAAATTCTCCATTATCCCAAAGGTGAGAGAACGGATTTGCACTTCCAACTGGTCTAGAATCTGAATCACTTAAAAAATACAAACCTTTATTAACTGCCTCTTCAATAATATCATTTAACTTGACATCTTCATTTTCATTTTCTTGAAAATCTGTATATGCATATCTAACGCTCACTTTATCCCAATCACCAATATTTTTAGAATATGCGTTATCTATATTTATATTACCATTTACAATATCTATTTTGGGGTGAGGGTAATCCATAACTGAGGATCTGTTATTAGCACTAGAAATATAATTATGCGCAAAGCCTAATGTATGACCAATCTCATGAGCAGATAACTGTCTAATTCGATCGAGAGAAGTTTTTTTAATTAGTGATTTGTTTTCGATATCATTAGGATTATCAATTAAACCACTTAATATCATATAATCCTGCCTTACTCTAAGACTTCCAAGACTAACTTGACCTTTAATAATTTCTCCGGTTCTAGGATCTACTATACTAGCTCCATAACTCCATCCTCTTGTTGATCTATGAATCCACTGAATTAAATTATATCTAACATCCATTGGATCTGCATCCTCAGGCAAAACCTCAATTCTAAATGCATCTTTGTATCCAGCACTCTCAAAAGCCTGATTCCACCAATTTCCTCCCTCGATTAAAGCACTTTTAACTGGCTCTGGTGTTCCATTGTCTATATAATAAACTATTGGTTCTACAGGTTCACTAATTTCTTGTTTTGGATACTTTTTATTCAATCTATGTCTAACAATGAATCTTTGTTCAAGCTTATCATCTATTGGTGTTGAATAATCATAAACTATAAAAGGATTACTTCCACTTCTTGGATCAAACTTTCTCTTTTTATAATTATTATCAGGTAGTTCGACAAAAGAGTGATGTTGATTAACAGTCAAATTAGAAGCTGTAGGAGTGACACTTCTGACTAAATATCCTGATGGGTTTCCTGTAAATGTTAATAAAACATCAAACTCAATATTTTTCGGAAATGCTTTTGTTCTATCTAAGTCTATAGCAGACATAGATTTATTTAATGTATAAGAACCTGAATTAGAATATCTAAGTCTTTGAGATACTCCATGTGCATCTCTTATTAAAAAAGATGTAATATCAATTTTATATGAATCTTTAGTTTTTTCAATTATATCAAAACCAAATAAAACAGATCTTGCAAATGCTTCCTTAACTGCTTTGTTTTCTAGATAATTAGATGAGTTCGAAACATATCTTAAGTTTGGTTGAATTAATAATATTTTATTCCCTCTTTTAGTAAAATATACAACTCTGGAGTCACCTAACTGTCCCCTATCTAATCCTAAATCATTATTTCCTACCCCCCTACTCAGTGAATTTATATACATAAACTCACTATCTAATTTATTAATTTCTAAAATTATTTTACCTGAATCATTATTATAGGAAAAATTCATAAAACCGTCATAATCTGTTTCTTGTGAGAAAGAAAAGCTAGAAACAAGAATAATTGATAGAAGTAATTTTTTCATAACTAATTTTTTTAGAAATATAATTTTTTTTTTTCAATTCATATAATTAATTTGAGACATGTTTTCAAAGGAAAATATTAAAGCAGTTAAGAATCGTATTGATACGTTAAGGGGGTATCTTTGACGCAGAATCAAAAGAAAAGACTCTAATTAATTTAGAAAAAGAGTCATCAACTGCAGACTTTTGGTCAAATCCTAAAGATGCTCAACGAACTGTTAAGAAAATTCAAATCCTAAAGAAACAGTTATCTGACTTCCTAAGTCTTGTCTCTCAATATGATGATTTAATTGTTTTAAGCGAGTTTCTAGTTAATAATGAGGTTAGCGAAGCTGAAATAAACACATCATTTAATGAATTACTTATTTCAGTTGAAGATATTGAATTCAAGATGATGTTAAGTAAGAAAGAGGATTCAATGAGTGCTATACTTCAAATAACTGCTGGTGCAGGTGGAACAGAATCATGTGATTGGGCTGAAATGCTTATGAGAATGTATCTAATGTGGGGAGAAAAAAATAATTTTAAGATCAAAGAACTAAATAATCAATCAGGTGATGTTGCAGGAATTAAGACTGCAACAATTCAAATTGATGGAGAATATGCATTTGGTTGGTTAAAAGGAGAAAATGGAGTTCATAGACTAGTTAGGATATCACCATTTGATAGTAATGCAAAAAGACACACCTCTTTTGCATCAGTATATGTTTATCCACTTGTAGATGACACAATTGATGTTATAATTAATCCCTCTGATTTATCTTGGGATACAATGAGATCTGGAGGAGCTGGAGGTCAAAGTGTAAATAAGATTGAAACGGCAGTTAGATTGAAACACAAGCCAACAGGCATTACAATTGCAAATTCTGAAACAAGATCTCAACTAGATAATAAAGAAAAAGCCTTAATGCTACTTAAATCTCAGCTTTATGAAATTGAAATTCAAAAAAATAACGAAGAGAAAAAAAAGATAGAAGATTCAAAAAAGAAAATTGAGTGGGGATCACAAATTAGAAATTATGTACTGCATCCATATAAAATTGTAAAAGATGTTAGAACTGGATTTGAATCTGGAAATATAGAGAATATATTAAACGGAGACATCAATGATTTCTTAAAGTCTTTTCTACTAAATCGTTAAATAATTAGAAATTAGATTGATTTATTAAAATATTAGAGTAATTTCGCTAAAATTATTAAAAATTAAAATATGAGTACAGGATTAGTAAAATTCTTCAACGAGACCAAAGGATATGGTTTTATTAAAGAAGATGATAACGATACAGAACATTTCGTTCATGTTTCAGGTCTTATTGACAGGATTACAGAGGGAGATAAAGTAGAATTTGAATTAAAAGAAGGTAATAAAGGTTTAAATGCTATTAACGTAAAAGTTATTTAAATTTCCCTATTACAATACAAAAAGCCCCATTGGGGCTTTTTTTTTGCTTTAAAATTAAATAATAATATTAAAGGTTATATTATCTAAAACGGCATATCATCATCGTCATCCTTATTACTTGGTTCACTGAAGTCACTTAATTTATTTTCAGGATTAAGTTTAGACTGGAACTCAAATGGAGAGTCAAAACCTCCAAGATCTTCAAATTTCCCCAGATTAGGAATGAATTTAAGCTTTATTGAATCTAAGGCTCCATTCCTATGTTTTGCGACAATAAATTCGCCTTGACCTTCAGATGGGGTCTTCATTTCATCATCCCATTCATTTATACCATAATATTCAGGTCTATAAAGAAAGGATACAATATCAGCATCTTGTTCAATAGCTCCTGATTCTCTAAGATCAGATAAAATTGGTCTTTTAGTTCCACCTCTTGTCTCTACAGCTCTTGAAAGCTGTGACAAAGCTATTACAGGTATGTCAAGCTCTTTAGCTAAAGCCTTTAGGTTTCTCGAAATAGTTGAAATTTCTTGTTCTCTATTACCAGCCTTATTGGAAGAGCCAATATTCATTAATTGTAAATAATCAATTATAATAAGTTTAATTCCATGAGATGAGGCTAGTCTTCTAGCTTTTGCTCTTAGTTCAAAAATTGTCAAAGATGGACTATCGTCTATAAATAATGGTGCTGACTCAAGATCTGAAACTTTAATATTAAGTTGTTGCCATTCATGATCAGCTAGTTTTCCTGTTCTTAACTTATCGGATGATAAACCTGTTTCAGATGATATTAATCTAGTTATAAGCTGAACAGAGGACATCTCAAGGGAAAAGAAAGCAACAGGAATATTTTGTTTAACTGATATATTTCTTGCCATTGAAAGTGCTAAAGCAGTTTTACCCATACCAGGCCTAGCAGCAATAATAACAAGATCGCTTGGTTGCCATCCAGAAGTTAATGCGTCAAGTTTTTCAAACCCTGTAGAGACACCACTAAGACCCTCTTGCTTAGCAATTTCCTCAATTCTTGTTTTAGCTCTAATTACTAGGTTTTGAGCAGATTCTGTTGATGTTTTAATATTTCCTTGAGCAACATCATATAGTTTTGATTCAGCCTCATCTAAAAGGTCCATGACGTCTGTACTTTCATTATATGACTTTTGAATAATTTCATTAGAAATTGTAATTAATTTCCTTTGAATATATTTTTGAAGTATAATTCTAGAATGGAATTCAATATGAGCAGAAGATGATACCTTTTGAGAAAGGTTAATTAAATAAAAATCTCCTCCAGCTGATTCAAAATTTTTATTCTTTTTTAAATCTGCCGAAACAGTTAACAAATCAATCGGTTCAGATTCTCTAAAAAGTCTTTCAATCGACTCATAAATTAATTGGTGAGACTTTTTATAAAAAACTTCTGGAGATAATAATTCAATAATCTCATTAACCCCTTTTTCATCAATAAGCATTGCACCAAGCACAGCCTCTTCAAGATCAATTGCCTGAGGTGGAATTTTACCATCTGAAAGATTAACTACAGACTGGTTTTCATTTTCATAAATTTTTAGAGGATTCCTTTTCTCCATTTCGTAAATGTATGGAAAATGGACTTTTAACCATCATAATTTTAAATGATATTAAT
Organism: Cryomorphaceae bacterium MED-G11; assembly: GCA_002457075.1. Classification (GTDB taxonomy): domain Bacteria; phylum Bacteroidota; class Bacteroidia; order Flavobacteriales; family Flavobacteriaceae; genus Marisimplicoccus. The sequence goes on along the minus strand of NTKQ01000016.1, from coordinate 1,429 downwards.
TAAATATTTGAACAAGAAGTTTGTTAATAACTATAGAAATTTGTTAATACTGAAATTAACCTTTGAAGTTACCAATCTTAGTAAACTTTTTTCTTCTAATTTGAATCATTTTATTTTTTGATAATGATGTTATCTTCTTATTAAAAAATAAAATATTTTCTTTTACTGACTGAAATGCTTCTGAGGGATTATAATGAGCACCTCCAAGTGGTTCGTTAATAATCTTATCAATGAGTTTGTTTTTAAGCATATCTTTAGCAGTTAACTTAAGAGCGTCTGCAGCAGCTTCTTTATGTTCCCAACTTCTCCAAAGTATTGAGGAACATGATTCAGGTGAAATAACAGAATACCAAGTGTTTTCAAGCATTAGAATCTTATCTCCAACTCCAATACCTAATGCTCCACCCGAAGCTCCCTCACCTATAACTATGCATATTATGGGAACTTTTATATTCATCATCTCATATATATTTCTAGCAATAGCTTCACCTTGCCCTCTTTCCTCTGCTTCTAGTCCTGGAAAAGCTCCAGGGGTATCAATAAAAGTTACAATTGGAATATTAAATTTTTCAGCTTGTCTCATCAATCTTAGAGCTTTTCTATATCCTTCAGGGTTAGCCATTCCAAAATTTCTATATTGTCTAGTCTTAGTATTGTAACCTTTTTGTGTTCCAATAAACATAAATGATTGATTATCAATTTTACCAAGACCTCCAATCATAGCCTTATCATCACTAACATTTCTATCACCATGTAATTCAAGAAAAGAATCACCACAAATATTGTTTATATAGTCTAATGTGTAGGGTCTATTTGGATGACGTGACAGTTGAACTTTTTGCCAAGCAGAGAGATTTCCGTATATATCTTTTTTAGCCTCAACTAATTTTTTTTGAAGAAGATTGTAAGTCTTTGTTATATCAACATCACTTTCATTTTCAATTGACTTACACTTTTCAATTTGATCTAAAATTTCTTTTATAGGAACTTCAAATTCTAAAAACTCCATAGTTAAAAAATATTTGTAAATATAGTTTAAAAATACAATCTATCTAATTGCTTTTTTTAATAATAAAAGAGCAATAACAAGAAATATAAGTAGTATTCCCCATGATGCTATTGCGGGTGAAAAGTTAGATTTAATAACTAAAACACTAAAAATTTTATCCAGAAATATGAATAAGAATCCAAGAGAAACACCAATAGCTAAATTACTTCCAGTTCCACCCCTTCTTTTAAAAGAGGAGACAGAAATGGCAATTAATGTTAAAATAAAACATGAAAGAGGTATAGTGTATCTTTTATGTCGAACAAGTAGATGAGAATTAATTAGAGGTGATCCTGCTTTTTTTTCATATCTAATTAATTCATTTAATTCAAAAAAGTTCAAAGTTTCTGCAACATAATTTAAAGGAGCTAAATCATCAAT